>REEF01000818.1 GCA_007695205.1 Planctomycetaceae bacterium | reverse complement strand
CCAACCGCGCAATCGGTTCACTTAACGCCCGCATGAACCACGAGATGTCTGACAAGCGCCGTCGCAAAATGGAGATTCGCTCAGCGTCCGCCACCAACCTCGCGATGTCGCTGTCAGTCGGCTCTGCCAATTGCTCGTCCAGTCGCCGACCGGGAAATACCTTGAGCCACCGCAACGCAACCTCTTGGTCGGACCACGTCGCCACCACATCGGGGCGATTCCGGAGGATCACATGCAAATGGTTGCTCATGATGGCATAGGTCAGCACATCGATGCCGAAAACCGAGGCCAGTGCCTCCATCCGACGCCGAATCCACTCGCGGCGGAACGAGTAATCGATGCCCGTTCGATCGTCCCGGCCCGCCAAAAATGCCTTGCGTACACAGCGCTGAATTGCATGTACAATGCAGACCTCGTCCGCCTGAAACAGCTCGCTTCGTACCGATCGTCCCATGTGATGTCTCCTGTCTATGTGTACTATACTCGCCAAATCAGTTGTGTCAATAGATAGATGGGTGGCACCAAACGATTTTTTTCGAACAAATGGTTTAATGGTTGGCGTAGCGGTAGCCGAAATGGCGAAGGTCGTCGGCGTAGCGGCTGGCGACAAGTTCGATCAGTTCTGGGGTGTAATGTGGTTTGTGGAATTCAAAGTCGTCTTGGCGACGGGTGGAATCCATGGGCGTCCATTCCAATGGGGGCAAGTCAGTTTGCTGTCGAACGGTTTCCCAGTCGGCGCAAAGATTCTCGAAACGGCCGACGAAGTCCACAACCAATTGCTGCTGGTGGCTGAGCGAGTAGAACTGGCCGACAAAATGGGGGTCCGCCTGCTGGTCCGGAATGCCAGCGACTCCGCGGACGAAATCGGCAAAGGCCATACCGGGTCGGAAGCCGAATTCGGCGAACAGAAAATCCCGACCGTACAGCACGGGACCAAGGATCTTGTCCTGGTAACACGAGAACAGCCGTGCCCAGGGATCGCGCACAAAGCCAAATCGGAAGTAGTCCGTCATGCGGGCCACGTCGGCAGTCGAGGGGATCGAGCAAATAGGCCAATCGTTTACCTCGACGCCCAGCTTCTTGGTAATTGCCTCCTGCATCACCATGCTGGCCACTTTGGCCACGGCGATCCAGACAAACCGAGATTCGTGGGAAACCAGAATGCGTGTCACGTCGCCAGCGTCTCGTGCCCTTCCCGCAACATGGCCTCGCCCGAGTTGCGGCCGAACTTTTCGGTCCATAAACGCTCGAACAACTGCTCGTATTGCCGAGCCATCCGCCAAGCGTGACCGTGTTGTTCGGCGAACGCACGCCCTTCGGCAGCGACGCCGCGCGCCCAATCGGGATACTCGGACAACAGTCGCGCGGCTCGACATACCGAATCGACTTCGCCATCCACCACCAAGCCGTTGACGCGGTCGATGATCGTTTCGGGCACGCTACCGACCGGCGTGGCGATCACGGGCCGACCGCACATCAGGGCTTCCAACACGACCAGGGCGAACCCTTCAAACTCGGAGAGCAGGCAGAGCACATCGAGGGCCTGATAGTAGTCACCCAGATGCCGGTCGGCGGTGACGAAGGCGAAGCGGCCGGGAATCAGGTCGTTAGCCAGTTCGAACAATTCGTGCCGGAGCGGCCCCCAGCCCACGATCAACGCTTTGAAGTTTCGAGGCAACTGAGCGGTCGCTCGCAACACGCGGTCGGCCCGTTTCTCTGGCGAGAGACGACCGACGTAGCCAAGCACAAAATCGTCTGGCTGAAAACCGAGCGATGCACGGACCTGCTGCCTTGATTGGGTTTGGCCGAGTCGCGAAGTATCGATCCCGTTCAGGATCACCGAACTGGGAAACCCATGGCACACCTTACGCTGTACCCCGTGGCTGACCGCGACCACATGGTCGACCACACGGCGACTGCCGACCAGCAGATCGTGGGTCCAGTAGCTGTCCCCGTGGGCCAGGTAGACGCACAGGGGTGGGCGGCAATCGGCCAACCAGGAATCGAGCATCATACCCCAGAACATCAACACATCATGCTCTTGTGCCGCCTGGCGGATTGTTGGTTCATCACCCAATTCGACCGGCGCGGGCATGTCGGCCGCCACCGCGGCATCCAGCATATCCGGGTTGGTCACGATACACTTTTCGATACGGACGCGGGACGGATCCAGGAATCGAGCTAGATCGATGGCGTGGTTTTCCGCGCCGCCACGGGTAAAACACGGCCCCACATGCACCACACGCAGTGGGCCGCGAGTCGTTGATGATGTTGCCTCGCCGAAGGCGGTGGAAGATGCAGGTTCCACCCCAGAGACTGTGGGCTGAACGCGCTGGATGTACACGGCCGAGTGCTGTGCGGGTACCGTCATAAGGGGACTCTGGTTTTCACGTGCATGAAGAAGAAGGATCCTACGGAGAGAAGCCCGACGAGGATCCACGGTCGGGCGAGTGAGCACCAACGTGTTCAGGGAACTCTTGATCACCCACCCCGGCCGTCCACAGCGGCGATCCAGCGACGGGCCGAAGAAAATCAGCTCGCCGTGGATCGTTTCGATTGACGACCTTGATCGATGGATGCATTTTCGCCAGCATGAACGGATCATGATCGGGATTTGAGAGTTCGGGC
>REEF01000365.1 GCA_007695205.1 Planctomycetaceae bacterium | reverse complement strand
CGGGGTCCAGGTTAGCGCCCTCTAGCTGGGCGGCATCGGTTAGCTTATAGCCATCCCCGAAGATCTGTTGGGCATTTCGAACTTTGGTGAGAAGACCCTGGAAGAAGTCTACAAAGCACTGGAGGACATCGGCTTTCGGCGCATACGTCCCACGGCGGAAATGGGCGTGGGCATCTGAACGCAAGGTCGGCGGGTTCGCAACCCGAAGCGCAAGATTGATTCGCTTATCGCCCGAAGCGTCACCGAGAAAAAACGCCTCAATCCGCTTCGGGTGGCATCAACATGGCTTCTTCCTCTTCTTCTTGAGCGGTCAGATCGCGACCGGTCAAGTAACGATCGATGGACGCCGCCGCGCCGCGGCCTTCTTTGATCGCCCAGACAACCAGCGATTGTCCACGACGGCAATCGCCGGCGGCGAACAAGCCCGGGATGCTGGTAGCGTAATCGTCCTCGTCAGCCCGATAGTTGTGTCTCGCATCGTAGCGGATTCCCAGCATGTCCGAGATCGTGTGTTCCGGGCTCAGGAAGCCCAGCGACAGCAGGATCAGATCGGCCTGCCAGACCTTCTCTGTGCCGGGCACCTCGGTGAAGGGCATTTCTCCATCACGCTGGGACCAATCGATGTTGACCGTCTTGATCCCGGCCACGTTTCCATGTCCGTCGTCGACGAACTCCTTCGACAGGATCGCGTACTCGCGCGGATCGCGCCCGAATTTCTGCTTGCTCTCCGAATGGGAATAATCGGGCTGAAACAACCGCGGCCACTGCGGCCACGGGTTGTCCGGCGCACGTTCCCTGGGGGGTTGCTGCAGCAGTTCGAAATTGATCACGCTATTGCATCCGTGGCGCAAGGATGTTCCGATACAGTCCGCTCCGGTATCCCCGCCGCCGATCACGATCACATCTCTGCCTCGCGCATCGATATACGTCTCGTCCGTCAGATTGGAATCGAGCAGGCTCTTGGTATTCCGCGTCAGGAAATCCATGGCAAAGTAGATGCCCTTCAGTTCGCGTCCCGGCAATCGCAGATCGCGCGGGATGGTCGCGCCGGTCGCCAGTAAGGTTGCATCGTGTCCGCGGAGCAATTGCTGCGGGTCCAAGAACTGGAGCTGCTCGCCTTGTTCCTGCATGATTCGCGTCATATGTCCGGGCGGAAAATCTTCCTTATTGCCCACGTGCGTGTTGGTGACAAAGCGGATGCCCTCTTCACGCAACAGGTTGATTCGACGCTGGACGACCGCCTTTTCCAACTTCATGTTCGGGATGCCGTAGACCAGCAAACCGCCGATGCGATCCGAACGTTCGAACACGGTCACCTCGTGACCCAAACGATTCAGTTGATCGGCGGCGGTCAATCCGGCGGGCCCGGAGCCGATGATCGCCACATGTTTCCCGGTACGATGCTGAGGCGGATTGGGTTTGATCCAACCTTCGGCGAAGGCCCGGTCGATGATGGCATTTTCGATATTCTTGATCGTGACCGGCGGTTGGTTGATCCCTAGCACACAGGAGCCTTCGCAGGGTGCCGGGCAGACTCGCCCGGTGAATTCCGGGAAGTTATTGGTTTCCTGCAAGCGTTCCAGCGCATCGCGCCAACGTCCCTGGTAGACCAGATCGTTCCACTCGGGGATCTTGTTATCGATCGGACAGCCGTAGGACGACATGCAAAAAGGGATCCCGCAGTCCATGCAGCGGGCGCCCTGCGTGCGCAATTCCCCTTCATCGGGATCGGTAAAGATCTCCTTGAAATCCTGAATCCGGATGACCGGTGGCCGGTACGGCACGGCCTTGCGGGGATATTCCTTAAATCCAGTCGGTTTACCCATGGGTTTGCAGTCCCTCTTGAATATCTAGTTGTTGCGATCTTCCGATCAGCGGGTGGACAATTCCAGTCGAACCTGGGCTTCCTCTTCCTCGTCATGCAACGCCCGTTCCACCAGGACGCGTTTGTAATCGGTGGGCATGACCTTGACGAACTTTTTTCGCACGGTACGAGGCCAGTCTTCGATCAGACGCTGAGCGACCGGCGATCGCGTGTACTTGTAGTGCATTTCGATCATCATCAACAATTCCCCCAGATCCTGATCCGTCTCGACGCGTTCCAGTTCCACCGTGGCCAGGTTGCACTTTAGGTGAAAGTCACCGTCCAGATCCCAAACATAGGCGATGCCGCCCGACATACCGGCGGCGAAATTACGCCCGGTGCGGCCCAGGATGACCGCTCGGCCGCCGGTCATATATTCACAGCCGTGATCTCCGACGCCTTCGACCACGGCCCAAGCGCCGCTGTTGCGGACACAGAAACGTTCTGCTGCGACGCCGCGGAAGAACGCGCGGCCGTTGGTCGCGCCGTACAGGACCACGTTGCCGATCAGAATATTCTCCTCGGCGACAAACATACTGCGTTTCGGCGGGTAGACGATCAACCGGCCGCCGGACAAGCCTTTGCCGACATAATCGTTGGCATCGCCTTCCAATTCCAACGTGATGCCCTCGGCCAAAAAGGCTCCGAAGCTCTGCCCGGCCGTACCGTGGAACCGGAAGCGGATCGTGTCGTCCGGCAATCCTCGTTCGCCCCAGCGTTTGACCAGTTCGTGGCTGAGGATCGTGCCCACGGTGCGGTTCGTATTGCAGATCGCCAGCGTCTCGTCCACCGCTTCACCGCGTTCCAAGGCCGGGGCGGCCAGTGGCAGCAGATGGGTATGGTCCAGTGCCAGATCCAGCCCATGGTCCTGGGGGATCATGCACCGGACCTGGACCTGATCATGCGGTTTTTTGGCCGGGGAAAGCAGGGCGGTCAGGTCCAATCCGTCGGCTTTCCAGTGCCGGATGGCATCATCGGTTCCCAGGCAGTCCACACGTCCGATCATCTCGTCCATCCGGCGGAATCCCAAGCTGGCCATCCAATGCCGGACATCTTCGGCGACCATGAACAGGTAATTGACCACGTATTCCGGTTTGCCCGAAAACTTGCGACGCAACACGGAATCCTGCGTGGCGATGCCGACCGGACAGGTGTTCAGGTGGCATTTCCGCATCATGATGCAGCCCAGCGTGATCAGCGGCGCGGTAGAAAAGCCCATCTCTTCGGCGCCCAGCAAAGCGGCGATGATCACGTCTCGGCCGGTCCGCATCCCGCCGTCGGTCTGCAGCACGACACGGCTGCGCAGATCGTTCAGCACCAACGTCTGGTGCGTTTCGGCGATCCCCAGTTCCCAAGGCAGTCCGGCGTGTTTGATACTGGTCAGCGGCGAGGCACCGGTGCCTCCCGCATCGCCGGAGATCAGGATATGTTCGGCATGCGCTTTCGCCACGCCCGCCGCCACGGTCCCCACGCCAACTTCGGCGACCAGTTTGACGCTGATCCGCGCCGAAGGATTCGAGTTCTTCAGATCGTAGATCAGTTGCGCCAGGTCTTCGATCGAGTAGATATCGTGGTGCGGTGGCGGGCTGATCAGGCCGACCCCGGGCGTCGAGAAGCGGATGCGAGCGATGTTCTCGTCCACCTTGCGTCCCGGCAGTTCACCACCCTCGCCCGGCTTGGCGCCCTGCGAGATCTTGATCTGGATCTCGTCGGCGTTGCTCAGGTACCAGATGGTGACGCCGAAGCGTCCCGAGGCGACCTGCTTGATGGCCGAACGCCGCGAATCGCCGTTGGGCAACGGCTTGAAACGTTCGGGATCTTCGCCGCCTTCGCCCGTGTTGCTTTTGCCGCCCAGGCGGTTCATGGCGATCGCCAATCCCTCGTGCGATTCGGGGGAAATCGAACCGAAGCTCATCGCCCCGGTGCAGAATCGCTTGACGATCTCCGAAGCCGGTTCGACTTCGTCCAGCGGGATCGGTCCGCCATTGGCGCCCTCGCGCAACTTCAGCAGGCCGCGCAGGGTACACCGGGCTCGAGCGTCCCGGTCGATCAGGTCGGCAAACTGGCGGTAGGCATCGACGCTATTGCCGCGAGCCGCGACTTGCAGGCTGCTGATCGCTTCCGGACTCCAAGCGTGTCGCTCGCCTTCGGGCCGCCAATGGAACTCGCCCGGATTCGGCAGGTGATTCGAGTGCTGGTCGGAACGCGCCGGGAATCCCAACGCGTGACGACGCAAGGTCTCTTCGGCCAGGGTCTCGAAATCGACGCCTCGCACCCGGCTGGCCGTACCTGCGAAGCAGGCGTCGATCACCTCGCTGTGGATCCCAACCGCCTCGAAGATCTGTGCCCCCTTGTAGGATTGCAGCGTCGAGATGCCCATCTTGGCCATCACCTTCAGCATGCCTTTGGCCACTCCCTTGCAGTAAGCCGAAACGATCTTGTCATCGTCCGGGTAATAGCGGGGGTCCAGCCAGCCGTCGCGCCGAGCCTGCCAGAGCGATTCGAATGCCAGGTACGGATTGATCGCATCGGCACCGTAGCCCACCAGCAGGCAATGATGATGCACTTCACGCGTTTCGCCCGATTCCAGCACGATTCCGATCTGCGACCGCTTTGCTCGTCTGACCAGATGGTGATGGACGGCACCGCAGGCCAGCAGCGAACTGACCGGCACTCGCTCGGCCGAAACGCCCCGGTCGCTCAAGATCACCAGGCTGTAGCCCTGGTCGATCGCCCCTTCTGCCTCGGCGCAAATCCGCTGCAGCGCCGGTCGCAATCCCCCGGTGCCTTCGCTGCGGTCGAAGCAGATATCGATCGTCTTGGTTTTCCAGCCACGTTCGTCCAGATGCTTGATCGCCGCCAGTTCTTGATTCGTCAGGATCGGATGGGGGATCAGCAACCGCTCGCAATGCGCCTCGGTCGCCTCCAGCAAGTTCTGCTCGGGACCGATGTAGCATTCCAACGACATGACGATCTCTTCGCGGATCGAGTCGATGGCGGGGTTGGTGACCTGAGCGAACAATTGCTTGAAATAGTCATACAGCATCCGCGGCTTGTCGCTTAGACAGGCCAGCGCGGAATCGTTGCCCATCGATCCCACGGGGTCCCGCGCCTGCTGGACCAGCGGCAACAGCATGAACTGAAGCGTTTCGACCGTGTACCCGAAAGCCTGCATCCGCGGCAGCAGCGTGGCGGGGTCGAACCCTCGAGGCCGGTGGGTCAGTCGCAGATCATCCAGTTGGATGCGTCCGTTGCGCAGCCATTCGGCGTACGGCCGACGATTGGCCAATTCGTTCTTCAATTCGTCGTCGGGCACCAACCGTCCCTGCTCGAAGTCCACCAGGAACATCCGCCCCGGCTGCAGGCGCCCTTTGTATTTGACATTTTCCGGCTCGATCGGCAACACCCCAACTTCGCTGGCCATGATCACCCGATCATCGTGCGTCACGTAGTAGCGACTGGGCCGCAATCCGTTCCGGTCCAGCACGGCCCCGATGCATTTGCCATCGGTAAAGGCGATCGAAGCCGGGCCGTCCCAGGGTTCCATCATCGCCGAATGAAACTCATAGAAGCTCCGCTTGTTGTACGGCATCGTCTCGTGCTTCTGCCATGCTTCCGGGATCATCATCATCACCGCTTCCTGCAGCGAGCGGCCCGTCATCAGCAAGAACTCCAGCACGTTATCAAAGGTGCCGGAATCCGAGCATTCAGGCTCGACCACCGGAAACAGCTTCTGCAGTTGGTCGTCGAACCGATCGCTTCGCAATTGGCCCTCTCGAGCGTGCATCCAGTTCACATTGCCCCGCAGCGTATTGATCTCGCCGTTGTGGCTCATGAAGCGGTTGGGTTGAGCGCGATCCCAACTGGGAAACGTGTTCGTCGAGAATCGCGAATGGACCATGGCCAGGTGCGTCGTGTAAGACTCGTCCGACAAATCCGGGAAAAAGGGCATCATCTGGTCCGGTGTCAGCATGCCTTTGTACACGATCACTTTCGTCGACAGGCTGCAGATATAGAACATCAGCGCCTGCGGCAAGGTCGCGTCACCCCGCAACCGGTGACTGGACTGCTTACGGATCAGATACAACTGCCGCTCGAACGCCTCGCCCTCCAGATCGTCGCCCGCCGCGATGAACAACTGTTCGATCACGGGCATCGCCTGCCGCGCCGATGGCCCGATATCCGCCTGGTCCGGGCACACCGGGACCGTCCGCCACCCAACCAGACGTTGACCCTGCTGAGCGACGATCTGCTCGACCACCTGCTTGCATTGTTGGCGCTGAGCAGCAATCGTTGGCAGGAACACGACCCCCGCAGCAAAGCGGCCCGGTTCCGGCAGTTCGGCGTGCAAGTCCTCGCGGGCGACCCGAGACAAAAACTCGTGCGGCAACGCCGTCAGGATCCCGGCACCGTCGCCCGTGTTCGCCTCACAACCACAAGCACCACGATGATTCATGCGGCGCAGAATATGATCGGCATCCAGAACCATCTGATGAGTTCGATGGCCTTTGATGTGAGCGACAAAGCCGACGCCGCAACTGTCATGCTCCCAATCGGGGTGATAAAGGCCGCTGGGAAGCGGTAACCAGTGTTTCACGTCCTTCTTCATGTTTTCGATTTCCCAAACTTGCTTGAGATCTGGCTGGATGCCATCGCTGCCTGCGGCACATGGTTGTAAAAGCATCAACCGCCGCACACCACGATCGATCACGCCGTGACCTTTTCCGTTTTTCCACTCTGGCTGCTGGAGCCCGATTTCTTTGCCGAAGGGCGTGGGCGATCGGTGGACGCCAGGGGAGAATATGCCGCGCCGGTCAACAGTTCGATGAACCGCTGGGCCGTTGGACTTGGCTCGATGCCCCGCCGATGGATAATCCCCAGCGGTCGAGTTAACGAGACCGTTTCAATACACACAGGAACCAATTCGCCCGCCGAAAGCTCCCCTTGCACGCTGGGCGCTGGGAGAAAGCTGGCTCCCGAGTTCACCACAATCGCCCGCTTGATCGTGTCCACATTGTCGAACGCGATCGAAGCTTTGACCGCAATTCCGAATTCGGCCAACCGCCGATCGATATTCCGTCGGATCGGCAACCCGCGATCGAACCCGATGATCCGCAACCCATCGATCTCCGCCACCGTGACTCGCGGTCGCTGGGCCAGCGGATGCGCGGGCGAACAAACCAGCACCATCGGTTCATCCCGCCAAGCGATCGCCCTGACCGATCGAGTCGTCGCCGCGTAACTGACCAGCCCGATATCCACCTGTCCCTCTTCCACCATTTGGTAGACCCGGTCTGGATGATGATACTCCATGTGAACCGTCGCGTTCGAGTATTTCTCAGTAAACCGCTCGATCAACTGCTTCCCGTAACTCAAGCCCACCGAGTAGATCGACGCCACGTGGACTCGCCCCGCCTCGTACTGGTGAAGCGTTCGGACTTCTTCCAGCAACGTCTCGTAGCGGTGGACCAGTTGCAAACAGCCCTCGTAATACACCTCGCCTTCGGCCGTCAAAACGAAAGGGCGCCTGGAACGGTCGATCAGCCGCACGCCAAGGTTGTCCTCCAACTGTTGCACGATCTGACTCACCCCCGATTGGGAGAGTCCGTTCTCTGATGCTGCCAACGAAAAGCTTCGGCGCGCAACCACATCGCAAAAAACCTTCAACGACTTGACGTGCATCGTCCCGCGCCACCTATGAACTATTAGAAAAACAAATACTGATGAATGCTACAATTAGCAACTCACATAAAGATTAAGCCTCGTCCGGTGGTTCGTCAAGCCGCGTGCTGGCGTATCAAGCGGTTTTTTCCAGCACGGATTGTTTGTCGCCCGAAGCGTAAGGCAACTTGCAGGGAATAATCTACCCGCAGCGCTGTGGCCGGTCTCTGACCGAGCCACCCCACCGACCGAAGGGCTCCAATATCGCGGGAGACCTTCGGTCGGCGGTTTCGGCGCTCTTCGGAGACCCTCGCCGAACGAGGAAGATTATTCCCTGCGAGTTGCGTAAGCGAGCAACACCAGCCCTTTCGGGTGCCCCTTTGCGAGTTGCTATTGAGCTGGTTTGGGAATTGGGCTAAATAGCGTCGGCCATTTCCTTTACGTTTCCACTGAGTTCTCGCCATGCGCGGAAAAATTCTTTGTTGGCACATCCTGGCTTGCTTCGGCGCTTCGATCGCTGGTGCCCAGGATCGCTTGCCGTACCATGTGGTGCTGCGTCAAGGGCAGATCGAGGTTCGGAGCGGACCGGGGGCATCGCACTACGTGACGAGCCACCTTTCAGCGGGGGATTCGATCGAGGTTTATCGTGAATCGGGGGATGGTTGGCTGGGAATCCGCCCCCCGCCGGGTAGTTTCAGTTGGGTCCAGGCCGATCGTCTGGAGATCACGAGTCCTGATGATGTGGCTCGGGTCACGCGGGACGACACGATCTGCCGAGTCGGTTCGCTTGTGGCGGAGGTGGAGCATCACGTCGCGCAAGTTTATCTGGATAAGGACGAACGCGTCCAATTGTTGGACGATTTCTCGCGGGATACCCAAACCGGGCGGCAATTGGTCCGCGAAGGTTGGCGGCGAATTTCGCCTCCTGCCGGTGAATTCCGCTGGGTGCGCGCTGTCGATGTGCAGCAGGCCAGTAAACCACCCAGCGGCAACAGCGAGCGGCCACCAAACGGGCTGACCGCGAGCCCAGCAAGCGGTCCCTCGCAGATGCCGGAGCAGCGCTCCGATCGCCAAGCGACTGGATCACCCGAGGTCCGCCAAGCGACTCATTTCCACCCGGCAGCGTCCGAGCCGATCGGGTTGTCAACGGCTCAAGTGATCCAGGCGGTCGCGATCGAGCCTCAACAAGGGTCGAACCAGCCAGTGGACGACGGAACGTTGGATGACGACCAATTTTCCGACAATTCCGCCACCGACCGTCTGGAAGAAGCAGCCGAGTCTCAGGCTGCGTCGGACGGCGAAACCGACGCGGACTGGACGGGTCGCGGTGCGCGGAATAGATCGTCCGGGTTTCGTGAACAACCGCCCGACAACGACGACGAGGCCGATTCGACGGCAAGCTGGACTTCGCAGCGAGGCGTACCCAGAAGTGAATTGCTGGACGTCGAGATGCGTTTGGCGATGACGGCGGCCCGGGATATCCATCTGTGGCGACTGCAACCGCTACGCGATCGCATTGAATCCATCCAGCCGCGTTTGAAGACGGAGCCACAGCGCGATCATGCTCGCATGCTGCTGGAACGTATCACCGAATACGAGACCTTGCAGAATCGGTTTGCAGTAGCCGGTGAACAGGTTTCGCCTACCTTGTGGAACGTTTCGGGCGAGCGGACGGGAGCGGTCGGGCCGCCGGGTTGGGAAGACAGTCTGTTGAGCCGCTTTGACGGGAATGGCTGGTTGGTGCCCGTGCATTCTTCCCAGCGTTTGGCGCCGCCTTACGCGCTGCTGGATGCCGAAGGCGAGGTCCTGTTCTACGTCGCGCCGTCGCCGGGTTTGAATCTGCACCGTTTCCTACGCAAGCGAGTGGGCATTTATGGCCAGCGACTGGGGCACCCCTCCGTGAATCAGCCAGTGATCACCGCTGAACGCGTGGTGGATCTCGGCCGACACCTGCAATGATTTCAAGAGATGAAGCGAGACAGCGATGCTGAGCGTGTGGGCCGTGTTGGCGGCGCTGCTGGTCGGTTTTTCCAAAACCGGTCTGCCCGGTGCCGCGATCCCGGCGGTCGCGTTGATGGCCGAGGCGTTTCGTGACGATACCCGGTTGTCGGTGGGAGCGATGCTGCCGATCCTGCTGGTCGGCGACCTATTGGCGCTGGCCTACTATCGACGGCACGCACACTGGGGCCGTCTCTGGGAGCTTTTTCCCTACGTACTGGTGGGCATGTTGCCGGGCTATCTGGTCCTGTGGCTGACGCCCGGCGAGCATTTGCGGGTTTTGTTAGGGGCCATCATCTTGTGCCTGCTGGGGGTTCAGCTTGCTCGGCAGTGGTTCGCATCGCATCCCCTGCCGGATCGACGCTGGTTGATCGGCAGCACGGGCCTGTTAGCCGGATTCGGGACGACGGTCGGCAATGCGGCTGGACCGGTGATGGGCATCTACCTGGTCAGTCAGCGGCTGGAAAAGCGGGAGTTTCTGGGCACGGCGGGTTGGTTTTTCTTCCTGGTCAACTCCAGCAAGATCCCCCTGTACGTGGCCTTAGGCATGATCACGCCAGCCACCTTGCGTCTGGATGCCATGTTGGTTCCCGTCGTCGTGCTGGGCGCGTTGCTAGGCGTGTTGGTGGCTCGGCGCATCCCCCAAAAACTGTTCAACTTCCTGGTGCTGTTGCTGGCTGCTCTGGCCGCGCTGCGTCTGGTGCTGGACTGATCCGACCCCGTCACGCCTTCTTTCCTGGGCAAAATCGCCGCCAACGTTGCATCGAAAGTAGGATGAATTGGCAATCCGTCCTACGCGGGAACTTGATGCAACGTTGGCGCTTGTTTGGCATCGGTCGCGGGGACTGGTACACTGTCGGTTTGCTGTGTTGCTACTGGACGCTATTCATTCGCGTGAGGTGAAGTTGTGAGAGAGGGATGTTTTGTCGCCGGTCGGTTCCGATCGGTGCTGCTGGGATGGTTGGCTTGGTCTACGGTCTCGATGGCCTGGGCGGACGAGTCGGCTCGGATCGAGCCAGACGCTGCAGAGCGGGCGGCTCGAATCCTGGCGGGTGCCGACTATCAGGGCGGTCTGATCGTCCATCTGGGCTGTGGCGATGGGCGGCTGACCGCGGCGTTGGGCTCGGCAGATCACGCGGTGGTCCAGGGCTTGGATACGGACCCGGCGCTGGTGGCCGTGGCCCGCGATCATCTACGCGAAACGGGAAGCTACGGGCGAGTTTCGGTCGGAACGTTCGCTGGCAAGCAGCTTCCCTACGCCGACAATTTGGTGAACCTGGTGGTGGTCTCGGATCGGGCTGCTCAGGTACCGGACGAGGAGATCTTACGGGTGCTCCGTCCGGGCGGGCAGGCGTGGTACGAATCGAAGCGTGAAGAACAAGATCCCGAAGCTCAGACAGCGGATGCTGATGATCGATGGCGTCAGGTGCTCAAGCCGTGGCCCGACGAACTCGACCATTGGCCCCATTTCCTGTATGGCGCCAGCGGAAACGCCGTTTCTCGCGACCGCCGCGTCGCACCGCTGCAACGGTTGCAGTGGGACGGGGGGCCGCGTTGGAGCCGGAGCCACGAGACGGATATGAGCCTTACGGCCGCTGTGATCTCGGGCGGCCGCATTTTTTACGCGCTGGACGAGGGCCCCATCGGTGTCCACGAAACGCCGCGCGAGCGCCGTCGGTTGCCCGATAAGTCCTCGTTGGTGGCCCGCGACGCCTTCAACGGCATCGAACTCTGGAAACGTCCGTTGCCCGATTGGGGCAGCGCGGCTTGGGACAATGCTCGCTGGAGATGGGGTATCGCCGACCAGTTGTGGTCCTCGCCGCTGACCCTGCCGCGCCGGTTGGTGGCTGCTGGGGATCGGCTGTACGTCACCTTGGGGTTTCGCGCCTGTGTCTCGGAACTGGACGCGGCCACGGGCGAAACGTTGCGCGAGTTTCCGGAAACCCAGGCAGCCGAAGAGATCGTGATCGACCAACAAATCCTGGTCGCCCGTGTTCGCGAGGATGCTGCAGAAGCGAGCGGCGAGTCGATCGTGGCGATCGGGCTCGAATCGGGTGAGGTGCTGTGGCGCGAGCCGGTCCCGGCCGTCGCGGATCTCACCTTGGCCGTCCATGATGGGCGAGTGTGCTTCCACGACACCAGCCGATTGGTGGCGTTGGATCTTCACACGGGGCAACGGCTGTGGCAGACGGAACCGCGACCGCCGAAGCAGCGTAGGATCAACGAGGGCACTTTGGTGATGGCCGAAAACACCGTGATTTTCGCCGCCCCGCCCGTCATGGAAGTTCGTTGTCTGACCGACGGCAGCCTGCTGTGGAGCAGTAAGATAGGCCCCAGCTTTCGCGGGATGCCCGATGTGTTCGTGATCGATAACCTGGTTTGGGCCGGCACGCTTGCCACCACGGGCCTGGATCTGCGGACCGGTACCGTTGCACGGGAGATCGATCCCGGTCATCTGTTCACCGGTGGGCACCATGCTCGCTGTTACCGAGGCAAGGCGACGGAGAACTATCTGCTGTGGTCCAAGCGGGGCGTCGAGTTCCTGGACCTGCATGGGGACGATCATCGGCAACACGACTGGGTGCGGGGAACATGCCGTTACGGCTACATTCCGGCCAACGGCTTGCTGTACGCGCCGCCCGATCCGTGCTTCTGCTATCCCGGTGTCAAGCTCACTGGGTTTAACGCCTTGGCTGGGGCAGCGGAGTCAACCGACGTGCCCGCTGGGTCTGCCGCCGTCACCAGACTGGAGCCGGGACCCGCGTACATGAAGGACTCCGATGCGAACGCCTCGCAGGCTGGCGGCGAGGTAGCATCCGCTGATTGGCCAACGTATCGGCGCGACAACGCACGCAGCGGATCGGCAGGCACCGTTGTGCCGTCGGAGATCACGTTGATTTGGCAGACCGAATTGTCCGGCAAGGTATCGCCGCCGGTTGTGGTCGGGGACCGTTTGTTCGTCGCCGAAGTCGATGCGCACCGGGTGACGTGCCTGGATGCCAGCGACGGATCGCGGCTGTGGAGCTTTACGGCGGACGGCCCCGTCGACTCGCCGCCCACCATCCACGACGGCCGCGTGGTGTTCGGCAGCACCGATGGCAGCGTCTATTGCCTGCGGGCGACCGACGGAGAACTGGTCTGGCGTTTCCACGCCGCTCCGTCCCATCGGCGGATCGTCTCGTATGAACGCATCGAATCGGCCTGGCCGGTACACGGCAGCGTGCTGATCGAAGACGGCATCGTCTACTTTGCCGCGGGACGGTCCTCGTTCTTGGACGGCGGCATCTACCTGTACGGCCTGGACGTCGTGACGGGCGAAGTCCGTCATCAGACTCATCTGGACGGCCCCCACCCGGATCTGAGCGAACCCAGCGATCGCGCCCATGACATGGATGGCAGTAAGAACGATATCCTGGTCAGCAATGGGGAAAGACTGTTCCTGACGCAAAACGTGTTCGATTTGGAACTGAATCCGGTCGAAGCTCCTCAGATCGCCCAGTGGGGCGCCAGGCAGACCGATCTGCGATTGGTCGCCACGGGCGGTTTTCTAGACGACTCGGGGTTCGATCGCCTGTACTGGATGCACGCGCGACGTTGGCCCGGGATGTACTCCGCCGACACAGCATCGAAGGCCGGGCAGATCCTGGTGTTTGACGACACGACCACGTACGGGCTGCATACTTTCAACACCAAATTCAGCCGGAGCCCCTACTTTGCTTTCGGCACGCAGGGACACGCGTTGTTCGCCGACGATAACGCCAACGAGCCCGAATTGACGGACGAGGCGGCCCGGCGGGAACGAGGTTCGATGTCGCGAAGGCAGCCGCCGAAATGGTCCGTCACGATCCCGGTACGAGCACGAGGCATGGTACTAGCGGGCGACACCCTGTTTCTAGCCGGTCCACCCGAAGTGATCGATCCGGACGACCCGTATGGCGCCTTCGAAGGACGCCAAGGTGGACGGCTGTGGGCCGTATCAACCGCCGATGGCAGCAAGCTGGCCGAATACCCACTCGATTCACCACCCGTTTTCGACGGACTGATCGCCGCTCAGCAAAATCTGTTCGTCACCACAACCGACAATGCCGTCTCCTGCTGGGGATCCGCCCGTCCTGCCGAACCGGTCCCACCGCTGATGAGGGAAGCGCCAGCGACGGTTGTCAGCGATGACGCGCAACAGGAAATCGACGAGTTGTACGGTCTCGATCGCAGGTTGATGGACCGCTTTTCCCAACAGGGGATCACGATCGGGGATTTCCACGTTCATCTGCGCGGTGGGATGACGGTCGACAAGGCAGTGCATCGCCAGATCCTGACTGGAATTCGAATCGGAGTTCTCAAGAACGTCGGTCGAGGGTGGCCGATCGAGACCGACCAGCAACTGCGGGAGTTCATCGACAGCGTACAGGGAAAACCCGTGTTTGTCGGCC
>REEF01000019.1 GCA_007695205.1 Planctomycetaceae bacterium | reverse complement strand
ATTTGGCGGGATCGGAGGCCCTAAGGACGACGTTTGTGAATCGCCTGAAAAGAACTGACGGTCACAGAGCGCACTGAAGGACTAGGATCAACAGAAAACGCCTCCAGCCCGATCGCTCAGGTTGGAGGCGTTTGTTTTCTACAACTCGATCGACTCGACCTCGGCGACAAACCTTGCAGCGTCGTCGGCCAGGTACGAGGCGACCACTTGGAATACGGCGTCACTGAAGCCGCCGATGTTCAGGATGTCGTCCCGCTCGGGGGCCTGCGTCGATCCGTAGGGCTGGATGTCGATGCACACCAGCTTGGGCGAGCTGACGCCTAACCGCTGCTGGTTAGCGACGAGCTTCTGCCACTCGGTCATCACACCCGTGGAACCGTATCGGCCAGCGCCGACCCAGCTCTCGTTGTCGCTGACCAGCACGCAGCCGGCAAACCGTCGCTTGGCGTACTTGCCGTTGGCCTGGACCAGCGGCAGCGAGCAGTCGGTGCCGCCGCCACCGTACTTCGCCAGCCGCTCCGACAGGCTCAGGATCGTGTCCTGTGGATCAAGCCGAGCCTCGTACGCTGCCGTGTCGAACGGCACCACGACGCTGTCCGGGTTCCGCCGCAGGATGGCCGCCGCGAACAACGCCGCGACGTCCACGCAACGCATCTTG
This sequence comes from Planctomycetaceae bacterium, assembly GCA_007695205.1. Taxonomy (GTDB): domain Bacteria; phylum Planctomycetota; class Planctomycetia; order Pirellulales; family Pirellulaceae; genus SKKK01. The sequence continues at coordinate 1,978 of REEF01000019.1, read as the reverse complement.
CTGGTTGCACCCCGGCCGCGGTAACCCGTAACCGGCGAGCCCATCGAACCCGAAGTATCCAGACCGATTACGACCGGTCCTGGCAACTCGGGCACGTTCCCGCACGCGATCTCGGCCGCCTGATGGAGAGCCGCCTTGATCTTCTGCGGCACGCTCTCGTCCGCATTCAGGTACGCGGCCAGAAACTGGTACGGGAACTGCCGCGAGCGGTGGATCTCGTCTGCGTCCGCGATGCGGCTCGCCACGTAGTCCACCAACTCCTGGTCAACCCTGCCGTTGCCAGCGGAAAATACCTCGTGACGCAGCAGCGTGTTCAGGTTCATCCGCAGCGCCTGCGGTCCCATCTGGCGGGCGATCGCCTTCCAGACCAGCGGACCCTTGGCCGCGTCGGCCAGCAGATCCCAGCGAACCGACAGGTCAGCCACGATCGACGCCTGGGCCTCGACCGTCTCCGCCTGTCGATAAGCGATCAGACCCTGCACCTGCTCCGGCAGGTCGGCCTCGGTAGCCGGAGCCCAATTGTCCGTCTGCTTGTCGGTCAACCAGCCGAACAGGGCACGCCGAGCGTTGTCCTTCGGCGTGGGCCGGGCCATCCGCAGTACATCGCGCAGGCTCGGGTTGCTGCCGATCGACGCCGACAGCAGTTTGCCGACCGATGCTTCGTTCAGCCAGCGCTGGAACGCCCGCTGCAAGCTGGACGACAGGCTGGTGCGGCCGAATTGTCCCGAACGGATCATCTGGAACATCGTCCGCAGTACGCGGCCGTTGTCCACGACCCGATCGAAGACGCGGTGCAGCAACTGGGTATCCCGCTTGGACAACACGACGAGCAGTGCCGCCGGCATGTCCTTCATGTAGGCCCGCTCGCGGGCGTAGACCGCCAGCTTGGCTAGGAACACGTTGTCATCGACCTGGTCAATCAGCTTGCGCAGCTCGTCCAACTGACTTTGAGCGCTGGCGTAGAAGACGCCGTTGAAGCAGCCCGTGGCCGCCATCTGGGCCAGCGCGTGCTTGGGCGTGAACTGGTACGCCCGGCCTCCAGCCTCGTTGTGCGTGTCTGTCCGCGGCAGCTTGCTCTTGATGCTGGAAAACAGAGTCGCGTTGGCCATGGTGACCTCCCCTCAAAAAAAGACCCGACGAAGGGTGGGCAGAATCGCCGCGTCTTGGATGACGCTGGAAAGCTCCCGCTTTCCTGGCATTGGGTAATGGTGGATGTATTCCGCACCGGCAGTCGGATCGGTGTATAGGCACTCGACGAAGCTTTGTTCAGAGAACCCGTCCGTACAAACGATACGCAAGGCGGACGGGGCGGGATTTGAACCCGCAAGACCTGTCGGTCGTTTGCCATGTACTCCAAACGGGCAGTCGAGTGTGTATCGAGTCCTGAGTGGCGTTTACTTCAAAAACGGCAGTCAGGATGTCTTCCAATCAAATGACCGACGAAGTTGTGAATCAGAGTCGTTACGGCGCTCTGCCATTGAGCTACGGCGCTGCGATTTCGAGTCGCGCCGGTGGGATTCGAACCCACAACCTCCGGCTCCGAAAGCATGTACTCCAACTCGGCAGTCGGTCACGTTCTCCGTGTCTAGGTCGAAAACCAATCAGGCTACGGAAAAAAGGGGGCCTCCGAGGTTCTTGGACGCCGGAGGTCGGCAAGTCAACAACGCCTGACGAAGTGGTCGCCGAGACTGGTCGGTTTCGTTGATGTAGTCCCGGCAGGCAGTCAGGCTGATAGTACAGGACACGTTGCTGTCGTTGTGGTTCAGTCTGTTGTTCTGAAATTCAAGGCCCAACGAAGTTGTTGCTGAGACACGGTGCCTTGGGCACCAGGTTAACAGCCTGGATGTAGTCCCAGCGGGCAGTTGGGCTCTCAGAGACGCCGGTGGGAGTCGAACCCACTTGGACCGGGTTGCAGCCGGTTGCCGTGCCGTCTGGCTCCAGCGTCACAATATCAGTGTCCTCGCCAGGAATCGAACCT
>REEF01000020.1 GCA_007695205.1 Planctomycetaceae bacterium | reverse complement strand
GGCTTGAACTGGGATCTGTGGCTTGGTCCTTTACCGTGGCGCGACTATCACGCCGATTGGATGGCCTATGCCAATTGGCGCGAGACTTCCAACGGCGGTCTGGGCAGCTTTGGACCGCACACGGCCATCTTCCCGTTCTTGGCATTGCAGATGCGAGCCTTGTGGGATGCACCAAGCGAGACGGCGATGATCCGCGTGGAAGCCGAATGTTCGACGCGGAACCGTCTGTCCTTCCCGCGTTGGGAACGCGTCCGCTGGCAGATTCCGGCTCGCGGCGAAATGCCGCCGGTCACCGTCACCTGGCATCACGGGCCCGAGTACGCGCCGGGAACTCGCGAAATGATTCATGACAAGTTGGCCGAGTGGGGTGTTTCTGACCAGCAGGATGCCGACGACCTCATGCGGATGGCCGGTTCGATGCTGGTGGGCGAAACGGGAGCGATGGTGGGCGACGATCACAGCATGAAGATTACGGCGCTGCCGACCGATCGATTCGCGGACGTAAACACCGATCGCCCGGAGCGAATACTCGCATCACGCGGAATCTATGCCGATTGGATCGACGCGTGCCGCGGCGGCCATCCGCATATCCTGGCCGATTTCGACCACGGCGGCACGCTCAGCGAGCTGCTGATGCTGGGTAACATCGCCACGCAGTTTCCCGGCGAAACGCTGGCCTACGATCCTGCATCGGGCCAGATCACCAACCACACCCAAGCCAACGAACAGCGGGCGTATACGTATCGTCCCGGCTGGCGGCTTTGAGCCGGAAAAGGGGGTGCCTTCAGTCCGCTTCGGCTGGCAGCGGCCACAGCGTTTCTCGCACGGCCAGCGTCCCGGTGTCCAGGATCACCAGCCGCTGGCCGCTGCACGCCGCGAGCAGCGATGGGTCGGGCGAGTAGGCGATTCTTCCGGGACTGTGGCCTGAAACCTTGTCCAGATGGTTGTGAGTCCGGATCCGGCCGTGACTGTGAATCCGGCCGGTGTCGACATCCCGGATCACGATCTCATTCCCGTCGGGCGACGACGATCCGGTCCATGAGATACCCGCGATCCATTTCCCATCCGGCGAAAAAACGGGCCGGACAAGGGACTGGTGCGGGGCTTCGGCCCACCACCGCCGTTTTCCGTCCGAGACGCTCCACAGCGAAACCTCCTCGACTCTGGTCGGAAGAAATCCTGACGTATAACGCCCGCCCGCCGACGCCAGCGACCGGCCATCCGGCGAAAACACCAAATCCCTGACCGCGGTCTTGGTGCGCCCCAACGTCCGTTCCGGCTGGCCGCAGCCGGTGCCGATCAGGCGGATTTCCGTCCATTCGCTGCGCGTCACCCGGTCGTGGACAATTCCGACGGCAATCGCCGCACCGTCTGGCGCAAAAGCAATCGCATTGATATGCGTGCCTGGCGCTTGCACAAAGCTGCGGGTCTCGACGCCACGGTCCACGTCCCAGATCCGGATCGTAGCGATGGCCTCGGTCACGTCACTGTCGCCTTGCTGATGCACGCTGGCCAGATGCCTTCCGTCGGGGGAAACCGCGATACCTCGCGATCGGGAACCTTTGGGAACGGGCAGCCTTTTCGACAATTCGCCGGTCTCGATGTCCCAAAGGAAAATCCCGCGATCACAGCCGACCGCCAGGAGAGTTCCCTCGGGTGCGGCGGCCACAAACCCGATAGCATGTTCTGTGGTGATCGTCCGAACCAGCTTGCTCGGCTGAAGCGACCAAATCCAAATCTTGTCATAACCGGCCCCTACCAGGAACGTTCCGCTGCCAGCAAACGCCACAAAATCAACTCTGTCGGCAGGTTGGCCCCCCGCGCCGACTTGGCCGAACGCAGAAGATGGCAGCACAAGAATCCACACGACCTGAAGCAGCATGACATTCAGCTTGCCCCCAAACATGTGCCTGTTCTCCTGAAGGAATCATGAATAGAAGAAAGGGTATCGTCATTGTGTCGCTTCTGGACCGGAAAAGCAATCAAGTTTCCTGGCCAAATAGGGGGAGCGAAATTGGGAATGAATTTGGGGACACACAATCAATTCACAAGGAAGAATTCAGTGAGCACCCCAATCGAGTGGTGTTGGATCAATTTGGCATTGACGGCAGGAGCAGCGAAGAAATTCGGCGGAAACTTGGGAATGCCCCCTCCATGTTGCAGGTTCTGTCGCTAAAGGGGTGGCGATTTCCCAGGACTTCGGCCAGAGCGGCGATATCGAGCGGCCAATTTTCTTTGACAACAGCCGCATCCAGCACGAAATGTTGCTCCGTCTCGAGCGGATCTGCCGCACACGAGCAGGATCCTGACAAATAATTGTGTGTCCCCTGTGTCCCCTGCCAGAAGTGCCGAGCGGTAAGGAAACGCTCAACGATCTGCTCCGGCGGCTTCGGCTGATGGATTATGGGACAAGCGAAGCCCAAGTCTGACCCCAGCGACAGACTCGGCACGCCAGAAACGCCGCTCGTCGTTTTTTTTTCGCTCGTCTTTGCGAACTCCGTGTGCTTGACAAAGATCGCTATCGGTGCCAGAAACTGGGAACGCAAACCGCAGAGGCTCGGGGGCTCGGACTCTTGGGCCTGGCATTTCAGAAAGGGTGAGACGCATGCGAAACGAGGCGGCAAGTCGGCGTCGATT
>REEF01000021.1 GCA_007695205.1 Planctomycetaceae bacterium | reverse complement strand
GCCGATCGGGGTTGTCCGAGACGGGGTAACTCGGGAAGCGGGCCGTTTTCTTCCGATGATTCAGCAGCGGGATGGGGATCGGTTGCGTTGGCCCCACGATCTGGCCAGCGGCGAAGATGCTCCCGAAGCCACGGACTTGTTACGCCAGATTCTCAGCCAGCAACCCGACGCTTCGGTGGCCATCGCTCAGGTAGGGTTTTCGACAAACCTGGCACGTCTGCTCGATTCGCCCGCCGATGCGCACAGCCCGCTGACGGGTCGCGAATTGGTGGCTCGCAAGGTCAACCTGCTGTCGATCATGGCGGGGGCCTTCCAGCCGATCGACGGCAACCAGCGTTACTTGGAATACAACGTGGTCAGAGACATCCCGTCCGCGAAAAAGGTGGTCGCCCAATGGCCGACTCCGGTTGTATTCAGCGGCTTCGAGATTGGCATCGCCGCGCGTTTTCCGGCGACCAGCATCGAGCGTGACTTTGGCTATGTGGAGCACCATCCGTTGGCCGAGGCGTATCGGTTATACATGCCGCCGCCTCACAATCGTCCCACGTGGGATCTAACCAGCGTCTTGTACGCAGTCTACCCGGACCGTGGCTTCTTCGACCTTTCGGCACCGGGACGGGTGACGGTCGAAGAGGATGGCTTCACTCGCTTCGAAGCGGATGCGGACGGCAACCACCGTTATCTGTTGATGGACCCCCAGCAGACGATTCGCGTCCAGGAAGCTTTGGTACAATTGACCAGTCAACCACCAACCTGTTCCCACTGATCCCAATCAAAGGTGCGCAATCATGGCTCGATGTCTCCTGTTGCTGTTGGCATGTTCGGTCTTCCTCGCAGGCTGCTCGTCGGACGCGGGACGTACCGCATCGGACAAGCCGCGGATCGCGTTGATCATGAAGTCGTTGGCGAATGAGTTTTTCGCCACGATGGCCGAAGGCGCGCGGCAGCACCAGGCTGTGCATGCCGATCAGTACGATCTGATCATCAACGGCATCAAGGACGAGCGTGATTTGAATCGTCAGGTCGCACTGGTCGACGAGATGATCGCTCTGGGGGTCGATGCGATCGTGATCGCCCCTGCCGATTCTAAAGCCTTGGTCTCCGTTCTCCGGCGAGCTCAACAGGCCGGGATCGTGGTGGTCAACATCGACAACAAATTGGACGACCAGATCATGGCGGAAGTGGGCGTTCAGATCCCGTTCGTCGGACCCGATAATCGAGCGGGCGCGAAACTGGTCGGCGATTACCTGGCAACTCATCTGCAAGTCGGCGATCAGGTCGGTGTGCTGGAGGGTATCCGCACTGCCTTCAACGGCCAGCAGCGTCGATTGGGTTTCGAAGACGCCATGAACCAGGCGGGGATCAAGATCGTTGATTCGCAAAGCGGCCAGTGGGAGATGGACCAGGCCAATCGGATCGCAGCGGCGATGATCAGCGAGCGCCCTCAGTTGAAAGCGCTGTTATGTGCGAATGACAGCATGGCGTTGGGGGCGATGGCGGCTGTCAAGGCGGCGGGCAGAACCGACCAGATCTCTGTCGTCGGGTTCGACAACATCTCGGCCATCCGCCAGGCGATCCGCGACGGTGCGGTGCTAGCCACCGCCGACCAGTACGCAGACCAGTTGGCCGTGTTTGGCATCGAGTATGCGTTGCAAATCGTCCAGGGGCAAGCGGCGCCGTCGGATCGCGAAACGCCGGTGGATTTGGTCACCGCAGAGAGCCTGTCAGATTAAGCTGCATCGATCGGGGATGGGATCGTGTGGTATGTCAGCAAGACGCGAGAAGTGAGTAGCTTTCGATGCAAAACGATTCCGTGAAACGGTTGAACGGTGACGAGGCTCGCGTTTCGCTCTGGGCCCTACTGCGGCCCGGAGCCTTGGCCAATTATTTCGGCTTGGTGATCGTTTTGTTGTTGCTGATCGGGATGTTCAGCATCCTGAGCAATCGTTTCCTGACCGTCGGGACGTTGCGCATCGTCGCCAACCAGATTCCCGACCTGACCGTCATCGCCGTGGGCATGACGTTTGTGTTGATCGTTGCTGGCATCGATCTATCGGTGGGATCGGTCATGGCCTTTAGCGCGGCCGTCCTGGGCGTCGCGATGGTCGATGGGAATTGGTCGCTGCCCGCCGCGGCCGCTGCCTGTTTGGGTGTGGGGCTGACCTGCGGTCTGATCAACGGCGCGATCAGCGTCGGTTGGAAAATCCCTTCGTTTATCGTCACGCTGGGCATGTTGGAGATGGCTCGAGGCGGCGCGTACCTGGTCACCGATTCGCAGACCAAGTACATCGGTGCCCGGATCGAGAGCCTGGCTGCCCCGTTGCCGGGGATCGGTTTCAGCACAGCCGCGTTGACCGCCGTGGGTGTGGTGATTGTTGGGCAACTGGTACTATCGTGCACGTTGTTGGGCCGCTACGTCACGGCCATGGGGCACAGCGAGCAGGTCGTCCGCTACTCGGGCATCGACCCGCGTCCGGCTAAGATCGCCGTCTTCGCCATGGCAGGGTTCTTCGCGGCACTGGCGGGCATCTTCCAGACTTCACGGCTCGGGTCCGCCGACCCCAATGGCGGGATCGGGCTGGAATTGTCCGCCATCGCAGCGGTCGTCATCGGCGGAACCAGTTTGATGGGAGGACGTGG
>REEF01000956.1 GCA_007695205.1 Planctomycetaceae bacterium | reverse complement strand
CCGACCCGACTCGACCCGACCCGGTCGGGACGGAGTCCCAACCTACAAAGATGCGTGCACCGTGCAGGCATCCTACAGGTGAAGACTCTAAGGTCTTTCATGATGTCAATCGGCAGGCAGCACTTGCACGCCATCCAGATGGACCAGCCCGTCGACGTCTTTGGTGCCATAGACCACGGCGTAGGACCGGTCGGCTTCGAAGCGATAGACGCCCAGCGACACAAACCCGTACGGCAGATCCGCCGGCTCGCGCTGGTTGATGCGCTGGTGGGTGACCCCATCGGCATGGTGCACGGCGACCGGCGTGTTGGTCGCACGGTTCTCGTGCGGCTGGTGCGCCGCGCGGACTTCGTAGCGGCCCGATCGCGGCACTTGAAAGGCGAAACTCGCCGTAGCCGACGCTTCGCGGCCGTAATGGTAGCCGTACGCCAAATGGCCTCGCAGCCCTTGGCCTTCGGTCCAGGTTCCGGTCAATTCGGCCTGCCGATCGTCGATGATGATCCCGGGCAATTGGCTCGGTTCGACCCAAGCTCGCTCGGGCGGCGGCATGATCTTTTCGGGGTCGATCACGATCGGCGCATCGACCGTTTCGCGACGCGCCGGATGGGGTAACCGCAGCAGGTCCTTCAATTCGTCCAGATGCTCGTGATACACATCGCGCGGCGTGCCGCCGTGTTGGACCAGAATCGAAACGGCCTTGCCCACGACTTCGCCCATCATGCCGCCGGTTCGCATCACGCGGATCGTACCCAGCCCATCACGATCGACGCTGACATTGCGTCCGGCCATGAACAGATTGTCGATGTTCCGCGAGTAAAAGCAGCGGTACGGGACCGGATACCCGCGCCGCCGATCCACTCCCGCGCCATGCACGGCTCGGGCGATGAACGGATCGTGGGCATATCGAGTCAAGTACCTTTCTTCCGGGTAGTGCAAGTCGATGCTCCACGTCGTGGCGACCACGCCATCGTCGAACTCGACGCGATCGCGGATCTGCTGGCCGGTCAGGATCACATCGCCTAGCAATCGCCGCGATTCCCGAGTGCCGCCGATGAAAGCGATCCATTCGAGTCGTGCATTCTCGTGATCCGCGGCGCCGTCGCCATTCTTCATGGCGTTGAACGCGCCGAACACAGCGCGCAGGTTCCAGTCGCGAGTTCGTTCCAGGTCATCGATCGGATGATGATCGAAGCCGCTTTCCCAGAACCATTCGCCATGGAAACGCCGGGGGTAGGGAAAGTCGGCCATCTCCAGTTCCAAGGCCCATTCGACATGGGGGAACGATTGCGGGGCATCTGCCATCTCCCAACGCCACATGTTGCTCATCCCCAGACGCTCGGTTTCAGCCATCTCGTAATCGGCACCGGCCATGGCTCCGATGGTCCCGTGGCCGGTACAGTCAGCGAAGTAAGCGGCGCGAAAGCGGCGGATGGCGCTGGTTCGCGTATCGAAGGCCAAGACCGCAGCGATCTTCTGGCCATCCATTTCGACCTGATAGGCGTGGTGGTTCAAAAATAACTCCAAATTCGGCTCGGCGCGAACCACCGCTTCCATCTTGTCGTCCTCGAACTCTTCGGCCGTTCCAGGCGATTTGGTCGCGTTGTCGGCAATTTCTTCAACGATTCCTCCGATCTCCGGAAACGGCCCCAGACGCGTTTGCCCTTTGGCCCAGACGCGGATCTCGCTGGATCCGTTGCCGCCCAAAACGGGCCGATCTTGGATCAACGCGACCTGAACTCCCATCCGCGCGGCAGCGATGGCCGCTGCAGTGCCCGCGTGACCGCCACCGACGACGACAAAATCGAAAGGCTCGATGTCTTCCGGTTCGTCGGGTAACCCTAGCAGCGCTTTGCGCCAGGGCGGCAGCACGTCACCGTTGGGCGGCGGGTTGCCGTCCAAATCCGTGGTGAAATAGATGGCGTCCGCGCGACCGTTGAACCCGGTCAGATCTCGCAGCGCCAGGGCCACGCGTTGCTGAGGGATTTCGACGGTACCGCCGTCGTGCCAATGCCAATCCGATCCCTGGGTGCCGAACGTCTCGTCCAGCGGTTGGCCGTTGACCAGCAACTGGAACCGGCCGGGCTGACCCGGCGCCTGCCACCGCGCCACCCAGTCTTTGGTACGAACAAAGACGCGATAGGTCCCCGTTTCAGGAAATCGGACCTCGGTCGTCGCATCGGCGACCGGCTGGCCCAGCCCGTGAGCCATCAGGTAGGGCGAGCCCATGATATGGATGAACTGAGTGTCCAGTACCCAGCCACCATGGTCGTCGAACGATTCCGCCTCCACCAGCAGCTCGGCCGCTCCTGACGGGACGGTGATCCATAACAGCAACAGCGTGGTAGGAATGAACTTCTGCATGGGAAGACTCCGGATGGTTGCAGCCAGAAACGGCAAAATTTTTTCCACGGAAACTACCCCGATCCTGACCCAACCGAACGGGCTTGTCAAGTCCGTGGCGACCCCTGACTACGTCAACGTTCTGGAAGATTGACCGCCATGGTCTTATTTCACAAGCGATTCGCTCGGGGTACCCCCAGGCGGATCGTATTGGGTTGTCGTCCGGGCTCGCTTGGGTTAGGATCTTGGTGGGGTCACTTGAGTGACGCCCAAGAAAACCCACCTTTTCTGATGAAAGGAA
>REEF01000022.1 GCA_007695205.1 Planctomycetaceae bacterium | reverse complement strand
ACTCCCAGGTGTTGGGGATCTTCAGGCTGCGCTCCATCGTATCAGAAACCGGGTGCCCTGTGGAGTGTTGGCATGGCATTGAATCTGCCCAGCCGCGTCTTCGACGAATAAGTTGAGCCACCACGGGGAAACCGGTTGACCGGAAACCACTCCAGCCCCGAAATGCGTGCCGTTTTGATCTGCGGACGCCGTCAATCTGTCGTGCTGCTACGACGACCTGCCGTAGCGTGTTTCGTTTCCGGCCTATCCAAACCCGAACCTGGAACGTCCAGCACCCCTGACATGGAGCGATCTGTGCAGGGTCAGGCGAAAAGCGAGACGTCGCCGGCGTTGTAAACCAGGATAACATCGCCGGGCAGATCGATGATCTCTTGAAGCCAAGCCGTCAGGTTGCGGGCAGCATCGTCATCCGGCGGCTCGAATCCGGCGAACAGTACCGCGGAGGGCCGCATCGCCTGGCGGACTGCTGCCAACGGTTCGTCCGTCGTTACAATGACCAGATCAGCTTCGATCCGAGCGTCCGCGAGCATCTGCTTCATCTCGGCGGTGACGTTGGCGATATCGGCCTTGGGGACCACCGGACGGATGATCCGCAGCGGATGACTGCGCCACTGGCGATTCCGCTTGAGCAAGAACGCCAACAGCAGCATCAACGGCCCATTTCCGGGACTGCTCCACCAAACGTTGATGGCACCCGGCAGGACTTCGCCCGCCGGGGCTGCTTCGTCGCAGCCGATGACGATCAGGCTGCGTTGCATTCTCTTGGCCAGGCGAAGCGTTTCCGAAAAGACGCCGGTCTTTTCGGGATCTTCGCTCCAGCCGAGCAGCACGGTATTGGGCCGCACTCCCCCGATACCGTGGCTCTGTAAAAGCGTCTCGATGGCCTCACGGATGTTTTCCTCGACCACGACAACCGGGAACGCGTCGAGTTCTTCCTCGCGGATGAACTTGCGCAGCAGGGACTCGGCTTCCCGGCGGCGATCGAGCAGCTTTTCCAAGTCGCCGCGGATGAGCTGGCCGATCGAGACAATGCCGTAGCCTGCGGACAACCAGCGGGCGTAGTGGGCCAAGTGCGGACGCGTCCAGGCGCCGCCACTGAGCGCCAGGATCGACGGCCGCCAGTTCTTGGGATGATAACGCTCCTGCTCCAGCCGCAAAAGGGCCTTCCGGGCGCGCTGGTAAGCCAAGCCGCTGTCGACGTCACCCCATTGGACGAGGATCTCCGCGCGGGCGATGGCCGTATACAGACCGCCGGCCAGCAGCAGGGCGACCGCGGCCCAGAGCGGAGCGATCAGGAACATGATCGCCATGCAGCCCAGGGCGCCGCACAGCGCGATCGACCAGTGGTTCAGCCGGAAAGTCGGACGGAAACTCGGATTCCGCGACAGGCTTTCGTAGAAGCAGGCAAGATTGACCGTGCCGTAGGTCATCAGGAAGAACATCGTGATGATGGGGGCGATGGTATTCAGATCGCCGGCCAAAATACCGGCTTGGGCAATCAGAAAAGTCAAGACGACGGCGCGCCGCGGTTCCCCGAGCTTTCCGCTGCCTTGGCCAAAGTACCGGAGCCGCCGGAAAACGTTGTCGCGCGCAAACGCCTGCAGGATCCGCGGCGCGCCCATCATGCTGCCGAGGGCCGACGACAAGGTGGCACAGAACACCCCGGCATAGACGAGGGCGCCAGACCAGGCTTTGTCTTTCACCAGGAACCCCTCGCCCCACAGTTCCGTACGCGCACTGCTGGCGGCCAGCAGCAAGGCCAATGCGGCGTAGATCAAGCTCGAAACGCCGATGGCCGCAAAGGTGCCCAACGGGATCGAGCGCCCGGGGTTCCGCAGGTCGCCCGACATGTTCACGCCAGCCATGATGCCAGTTACCGCCGGAAAAAAGAGGGCGAACATCGTGAAGAAAGAAATGTCGTCCGTCCAGCGCGCCGCGAGGTTCTCGGTAAGCAACTCCGGCGACGACTGGGCCAGTGCGCCGGCGGCGATCGACGCGATGGACGCCAGCAGCACAGCGAGGATTCCATACTGCAGCCGAATGGTCCAACCGGCTCCGATATAGACGCAGACGAACACGACGATATTGGTCAGCGTCGCAACCATGCGCAACGAGAGCCCGTTGCCGGGAAACGCTGACAAAAACGCCTCGCTGAAACCGACCGCGTACAGGGCCACGGCTACCGCCTGGGCGACATAGAAAAAGACGGCGATTACCCCGCCGAACTCGACGCCCAAACTACGGCTGATCAAATAGTAGGCGCCGCCGCCCTTGACTTTCATGTTGGTGGCGATGGACGAGATGGACAGGCCCGTGACGACCGTGATGCTCTTGGCCGCCAGCAGGATCGCGAGTGTCGCCCACAACCCCGCGTGGCCCACCACCGTGGAAAACCGCAGGAACATGATCACGCCGAGGATCGTCAGCAAGCTTGGGGTAAACACGCCACCAAACGTGCCGAACTTCGCATCGGCCGGATCGGCCGCTTCTGTTGCTTGCGTACCCATGGAAAATCGACTTGCTCATAAAGAGAAAAGTGCCGAAGGCCTCTTTTTAGTTGCCACCTTGTCCAAATAAGCACCCGGCCAGGTATTTCTTGGTGGAATCGGCGGAAGGGGTCGGGAGTCGTTTTCGGGTAAAACGTTTTCCAT
>REEF01000023.1 GCA_007695205.1 Planctomycetaceae bacterium | reverse complement strand
CCAAAGGTGAAGCCGTCCTGATGATGGTCGACTTCAAGCACTCCCCCGAGCTGGATTTTGCCTCGCAGCAACTCGGTCGCCAACGGGTTCTGAATCCGTTGCTGGATGACACGTTTCAGAGGCCTTGCACCGTAGGCCGGATCGAAGCCTTCCGCAGCGATCGCTTGCCGGGCCGCGTCCGTGACATGCAGCCCGATGTCCTGACGCTGCAGTTTGTCCTGCAGATGGACGATCTGCAGATCGACGATCCGTCGGATCTCGTTGCGAGTCAACGGGTGGAAGACGATGATATCGTCGATGCGGTTCAGGAACTCGGGCAGGAAGCTGGCGTGCAGCACCTCGTTGACGGCCGCTTGCATCTCGTGGTCTTGCCCGCCTTCGCGAGCGACCTGCCGGATCAATTGGCTGCCCAGGTTGCTGGTCATCACGATCAGGGTGTTCGAGAAATCGACGGTGTGTCCGTGATTGTCGGTCAATCGTCCGTCGTCCAGTACCTGCAACAGGATATTAAACACATCCCGGTGGGCTTTCTCAATTTCGTCCAGCAGGATGACGCTGTAGGGTCGTCGCCGAACGGACTCGGTCAGCTTTCCGCCTTCCTCGTAGCCCACGTATCCGGGCGGTGCGCCGATCAACCGGCTGACCGTATGCCGTTCCATGAATTCGCTCATGTCCAACCGAACCATGGCGTTTTCGTCGTCAAACATCGCTTCGGCCAGTGCCTTGCACAGCTCGGTTTTGCCGACACCCGTTGGCCCCAGAAACAGGAACGACCCGATCGGGCGTTGGGGGTCTTGCAGACCGCTACGGCTACGGCGGACGGCATTGGCTACCGCTTCGACGGCTTCGTCCTGTCCGACCAGTCGCTGGTGGATGCGTTCTTCCAAGACCAGCAGCTTGGCGCGTTCGGTTTCCAACATGCGAGTCACGGGGACACCGGTCCAAGCACTCACGACCTCGGCGACCTCCTCCTCGCTCACTTCCTGCCTGAGCAAACGACGTTGGTTGGTCGGCGGTTCCGTTTGCTGCTCGGCGGAATCGAGCGTTTGCTCCAACTTGCGACGCTGGACATCCAGTTCATACAGTCGCTGGAAATCCTCTTCGCCGACGGGAACACCGGACGCTTGTTTATCTTTGATGGCCGCATCCAGCAGCGCAAACTGCTGGGCGATCTGTTCGGCTTCGCGTCGCAAATTTTGGACATCGCCGCGCCCCAGTTTTTCGGATTCCCACTGCTGGCGGAGAGCAGCTTCCTGACGCTTCATCTCGGCGATCTCTTCATCGATCTCGGCCAGCGAGTCGCGAGCGGCATCTTCGGTTTCGTCGGCCAATTGTCGAGCCGCCAGTTCCAGTTGCCGCAGTCGCCGCTGGACCTGGTCGATCTCTGACGGAACGCTTTCCATCTCCATGGCCAGACGGCTGGCCGCTTCGTCGACCAGATCGATGGCCTTATCCGGCAGGAAGCGATCGGTGATGTAACGGTGAGACAATTCCGCGGCAGCGATCAGGGCCGCATCCTTGATCTTGATTCCGTGGTGCGTCTCGTATCGCGGTTTCAAGCCGCGGAGGATGGAAATCGTATCTTCCACGCTCGGTTCGCCCACGTACACCGGCTGGAAACGCCGCTCCAGCGCCGCGTCCTTCTCCACGTGCTTCCGATATTCGTCCAGCGTCGTGGCGCCGATACAGCGCAGATCGCCTCGAGCCAACGCGGGTTTCAGCAGGTTGGCCGCATCCGCACCGCCCTCGGCGGCACCGGCACCGACGACCGAATGCAGTTCGTCGATGAACAGGATCACCGTCCCGCCGGCATCCTGGATCTCTCGCAGCACAGCCTTCAATCGTTCCTCGAATTCGCCGCGGTACTTCGTGCCGGCGATCAACGCGCCCAGATCCAGCGCGATGACCCGCTTATGCTTCAGGCTCTGCGGCACATCTCCTTGAACAATCCGCAGTGCCAGACCCTCGGCGATCGCCGTCTTGCCGACTCCCGGCTCCCCGATCAGGACCGGGTTGTTTTTTTTACGGCGAGACAGCACCTGGATCACGCGGCGGATCTCGCCGTCACGACCGATGACGGGGTCCAGCTTGCCTTCGCCCGCGCGTTCGACCAGATCGATCCCGTAACGCTGCAACGCCTGGTATTTATCCTCGGGGGTCTGATCCGTCACGCGATTGCTGCCGCGGATGGCCTGCAGCGCCGCAAGGATTTCGTCAGGTTGCACCGCGTTCACGTTCAAAAGACTCTTGGCCCGAGAGTCTGTCTTCGCCAGGCCGATCAGCAGGTGTTCGGTCGAGACGTATTCGTCCTTCATGGACTGAGCTTCCCCCGCCGCGTTCTCCAGCACCTGGACCAGAGCCTGATTGGGCTGTGGCGCACTGCCGCCACTGACCCGCGGAAGCCGACTCAACTCCGATTCGGTCATCGACTGCAACTGGCTGCGTTGCGTGCCGATTTTGTCCAGGATCGGGTTCACGATCCCGTCGGATTGTTCGAGCAGGGCCGCCAGCAGATGCAGCGAATCCAATTCCGGATTGCCACGCTCACTAGCCAGCGATTGAGCTGCGCCCAGCGACTCTTGTGCTTTGACGGTAAGCTTGTCCATTCGAAAAACCATCTCGGTACTCTCCTTCGTTCGCTCCTTATTTCA
>REEF01000024.1 GCA_007695205.1 Planctomycetaceae bacterium | reverse complement strand
CTGCAGATTAGCGAGACTGATGAGGGTGATGAGGTCTGGAGTTATTCCTACAACGCGGGTCTTCTGCCGTTCGGGCCTTACACTGTCGCGCTGACCTTCGAAGCGGATCAGGATGATCCGAATGACGACTCGGAGATTGCGTTCGCTTTCGTCAACCCGGAAGTGGAAATACCGGATGCCGACGACAATGCGCGCGTACGTGTCGATTTCCCTGACGATGCCGAAGCGATCGAGCAGGAAGACGACGGCGACGAGGAAGAAGAGGAAGATGTCGACAACGGCAACGGTGAGAACGGAGATGACGATGACCTGCTCCCCGATGCCAGGTAGAAGTTAGTACAGTCCGTCTTACCGTGTCAGGAGACGGACGTGAAGAAGAAGCGATTTTCCGAAGAACAGATCATCGGCATCCTGCGGGAGGCGCAAGCGGGCATTCCCGTGAAGGAGTTGTGCCGGAAGCACGGGTTCAGCGACGCCATGTTCTACAACTGGCGCTCAAAGTACGGCGGCATGGAAGTCTCTGACGCGAAGCGGCTGAAGGCGCTGGAGTCCGAGAACGCCCGGCTGAAGAAGCTTCTCGCCGAGTCGATGCTGGACAAGGAAGCACTCAAGGTCGCCCTGTCGGGAAAGTACTGACCCCGCAGGCCAAGCGCTCGGCGGTGGCGGTGATGTGCGACCACACTGCCATTTCCGAGCGCAGGGCATGCCGGCTTGTGGGGGTCTCTCGCTCGGTCTTCCGGTATCAGTCAGCCACCTCGGACAGTGAGGCCGTGTTGCGCTCCCGGATTATCGATTTGGCGCAACAACGTCGACGATTTGGCTATCGGCGGATCCATGCGCTGCTGCGCCGGGAAGGCATCATCGTGAACCACAAAACGGTTTTTCGGCTTTATCAGGCTGAAGGACTGGCCGTTCGCAAGCGCAAGCGACGACAAGGCGTTGCCGTCGACCGCGAACCACTGGAAGTGCCGGCAGAACGTAATGACGTCTGGTCGATGGATTTCGTGATGGACGCATTGGCTGACGGGCGGCGCCTGAAGATGCTGACCATCGTCGACGATTACACCAAGGAATCGGTCGATATCGTGGTGGATCGCAGTATTCCAGGCGCCTACGTCACCCGAGCTCTCGATCAGGCTGCTCGGTTCCGTGGTCTGCCGAAGGCTATCCGGACAGATCAGGGGCCGGAGTTCACTGGCAAAGCGCTCGATCAATGGGCTTACGAGAGAGGCGTCCAGCTGAAACTGATCCAGCCCGGGAAGCCGACACAGAATGCCTTCATCGAGAGCTTCAACGGTCGGTTCCGGGACGAATGCTTGAACGAGCACTGGTTCACCAGTCTCGCCCATGCCCGAGCCGAGGTCGCGCTCTGGCGCCGAGATTACAATGAGGATCGACCCCATTCTGCGCTGGGCTATCTCACGCCAGCAGAATTCGCCGCCGGCAAGCGGCATAACCCCTCCACGGCCGAAAGCCCGTTGGAGGTCATCGACTGACGGATTGTACTAACCAACAATCGGTCCTAAATCGTGGGGCAGGTCAACGAGGGCGAGGAAAACGACGGATAGTCGGCGAGCTCTGTTTGTCTGACTGACAGGCCCCGATGGGTTCGGTACTCTCGATGAGTCACCGAATTCATCGGGGTTTTTCATGTCCAGATATGGTCTTTTGACCTCGATCGTTGCTACGGGTCTACTCCTCGCAGGCTGTCGTCTGGACTTCGTCGACCTCGGCGGTAGCAGCAGCGACGGTAACGGGGACAACGGCGGCAACGGTGATGGCTCCGCTTCCATCAGCGTTCTGGCCGCCCAGGCCAGTGGCTACAACACCTTCGTGCTGACTCTGGATGGGGTGGAGTTCCGGCGCAGCGGCGCCTCCAACCCGCGCTTTGATTTCGCCGAGGACGATTTCAGCATCTTTGCCGCAGCGGACTCCGGCGGCGTGCTGGTCAACACCGGCTTTGATCTGCCATCCGGCAGTTACCGCGGCTTCGTGCTCCGCGCCTTCAGCGGTTTCGAGCCGCCCGGTTCCGAGATCGACGGACTGCCCCTGGACATCGAGATCACCACCTTCGAATCGAGTTACAGCGTCCGCACGGCCGGTGGTAACGATTTCGTGCTGGTGATCAATACCGCATCGGCGGTGCTGCCGGTGGAAGAAAACGATCAGGTGGTTGCCTACGACTTCCGGCCTGCCGGTTACATGGTTCGCCTCGATCAGGCCGGCTATCTGGACGGCAATGTCGCGGCCTGCCCGGGTGTCGATCCCGATGATCGCGCCGTTTACGTGTTTCGCGACGATGCCAGTCCGCGGGACATCCGCGGCCCGGCGAATTCCGAAAACGATCCGGTCGTTGTTGTTTCCACGAATGCCGACGGGGATTATCTGACACCGCCGCTGCGCTCCGGCAGCTACCAGGTGTCTTTCACCTGCAACGCCCTGAGCGATGACCCGGAAGCCGCCGACAACGCCATCCGCGACGAGCTGCGGGACAATCTGCAGTCCGTCACCATCCGCCGCGGCGGCCCCGGGCAGGCGACCAGACTCGATTTCTGAGAAGCGTTTCCCTAGTTCTCGGGCACCCCGATGGTGGCGAACAACTCCGCCAGTTCCGGATTCTCCCGTTTTGCCGCCAGAATCGCTGAATCCACAACC
>REEF01000025.1 GCA_007695205.1 Planctomycetaceae bacterium | reverse complement strand
ATCGGCGGTGGAACTTTCCGACAACGGCGCAGTGGGCGGAGCGATTCCCGAGCCGTCTGTTCCGGTCGAATCTCCTGACGAACCCACCGTTGAACCGCCGGTCCCCCCGGTTGATGATCCTGCGAAGCGGCCGGTCGATTCGGCAAACGGTGGACAAACCACCCTGGATCTCGAGTCGGGTGCATCCGACATGCTTGTTCAGCCGACCCTGGAACCTTCCATGGAGTTCAATCGGATCGTGGTTGCGGACGATTTAGGCGGATGGGCCGAGGACGTCTTGCCCGTCAAGTCGCTGGCTGCGGCCTGCCGGGAAGCGCAGCGATTGGGCGTGAAACGCATCGAACTGCATTTCGACGGTCCTCGGCAGGAGACCATGCTGGACATCGCCACCACCGAATTGACCATCAGCAACGGCATCGGCTACCGGCCTCTGATCGTCTTTCGGCCGACCGACGATGGGACATTTTCCGGTGATACTGCCATGATCCACGCCAGCGGCAGCCGATTGATCTGGCACAATGTCCAAATCGTGCTGGACTTGACCGACGCGTCATCGCAAAGCTGGTCGTTGTTCCGATTGCATTCGTTTGTGGGTTTGGAATTATTGAATTCGGTGTTGACCATTCGAAACGTCGACCAACAAGGCAACGTTCGGCACCCATCGGTCGCTTTTGTGACCATCGAAGCGCGGCCAGGTGGTTCAGCGGAAAACGGGCGAAAGCCGCCCATTCCCTACTACGTCAACTTGACCGACACCATGTTGCGTGGTCAGGCGACGGTTGTTCGTGCCGAACAAGCGACCGCGTTTCGTTTTTATGCCCAAAACAGTCTGATCGTCACCCGGAATCTACTGACGGATGTCGAAGGTTCCTCGACGCGCCCCCGCTTGCGGGATGGTCGGATCGATATCGTCCTGCGTCATGTCACCATTGCAGCGAGGATGGGTTTGGTCAGGATGTCCGTCAGTCCGCAGGCCCCTTATCAATTGGATCTGTTCACCGATATTGCGGACAGCATCCTGATGGTCACCGACGACCGATCCCCCTTGTTTCAAAGGATGGGAATCAATCGGATCGCAGCCGTCGATGATCGCTTGGATTTACGAGGCCGCGACAATTTCTATCCGGGATCGACGAAGTTTTTGCGTTTGGGCCCCGACCTGGATACGGAACAGATCGATGATGTTGATGTCGACCAGCACGATCAGATGCCTTTCCTAAAGGAACGAAGTCCTCATTTGACCTTGATCTGGCAAGGTCTGCCCGGTTCCGGACTGTCCGAAGAACGCCACTTGCCCGACCATTACGAGCTGGAGCGCAGCGAGTTTAATCCGGCATTCCGGCTGGGTGATGAGCCATCTGGAGGTGCTGCTATTAGTCGTCTGCCTAAACCTATCGAGGATACGTTTTCGTCTCAGTAGAGGGGTCCTCCAACACTTTCCGAGTTTTTTTTGGGGGATTTCTCTTGGCAGCGGCTTGTTCGACGGTTTTGCTGATCGATCGTTCCTTGAATTCTCCGGCCTAGCAGCCTAGACTATTGCGTTTGCAAGTCCGACTATACATTCAATCGACGATTGATCGAGGGGAGAAGAATCGAATGGCTCCGCCAAAAGTGGCGACAGAGAAGAATAGCCTGATCAGTGGCGCTGATATCTTAGTCGAGTCGCTGGTGCGTCAGGGGGTGGACGTATTGTTTGCCTATCCTGGTGGTGCGAGCATGCCGTTACATCAGGCCTTGACTCGGTTTTCCGACAAGATCCGCACCATTCTACCTCGCCACGAGCAGGGTGGCACGTTTGCGGCTCAGGGCTACGCGCGATCCACGGGTCGCCCGGGCGTCTGCATGGCGACCAGCGGGCCGGGGGCGACCAATTTGGTGACGGGTTTGGCCGATGCCAAATTGGACAGCGTTCCCATCATCGCCATCACCGGCCAGGTGACGACGAGTGCCATCGGCACGGACGCCTTTCAGGAGACGCCGATTGTCGAGGTATGTCGAGGCATCACCAAGCACCATTATCTGGTGACGGATGTGAGGGACCTGCCGCGCGTGATGAAAGAGGCTTTTCACGTGGCGACGACCGGGCGTCCAGGACCGGTTTT
The DNA here is from genome assembly GCA_007695205.1 of Planctomycetaceae bacterium. Taxonomy (GTDB): domain Bacteria; phylum Planctomycetota; class Planctomycetia; order Pirellulales; family Pirellulaceae; genus SKKK01. The sequence continues at coordinate 554 of REEF01000025.1, read as the reverse complement.
GGTCGATTTGCCAAAGGATGTCCAGTTGGAGAAATTCGAGGCGGATTGGGGTGTGCCGATGAATCTGCCTGGGTATGGTGATCCAACCACTGTGCGAATTCGGCCCGAGCAACTGAATCAGGTGGTCGCGGCGATCAAGCGCGCCAAGCGTCCGTTGGTGTATTGCGGTGGGGGCGTTATTTCTTCGAACGCCAGTGAAGAGCTTCGGGAATTCGTGCGCATCACGGGCATCCCGGTCACCATGACCTTGATGGGATTGGGGGCGTTTCCCGCGCGGGATCCTCTGTCGTTGGACATGCTGGGCATGCACGGCAGCGTCTATTCGAATTGGGCGGTTCGCGACTGCGACCTGTTGTTGGCCTTCGGGGTTCGGTTCGACGATCGGGTGACCGGCAAGCTGGAAGCGTTTGCCAAGCACGCCAAGATCGTGCATATCGACATCGACGCTTCCGAGTTGAACAAGAACAAGGCGGCTCATATTCCGGTCGTGGGGGATATCAAGCATGCGTTGGGCGAATTGAATCGCTGCGTGGAACCCAAATCGGGTATCGACG
>REEF01000307.1 GCA_007695205.1 Planctomycetaceae bacterium | reverse complement strand
GAACTGCTGCACGAAGCACCCCATTCGACTTTGATCAGCCGTCCCGACGAAGTCCAGGCGGCTCACGAAACGCTGATCGACGAGTTCGCAGCGCGGGGCATTGCCGCACGGACCTGTGGCCAGACCATCGGCCGCAACGCAAATCGGGCTGACGGGGATATCGAGCCGTTTTTATGCTTCCTACGGCGCGACGAAGCCGATATTCTGCTGGAGGATCACAAGATCGTTGTTAGTACCCAGCGCCGACGCCGCTTCGGGTTGCTGCAGCACGGCAGCATTCTTCTAGGAAACACACAATATTCACCTGAATTAGCTGGTATGGAAGATATTTCGGGTGAATCGATCGTGCCATGGGAGTTAGCTCAGCAATGGTCACAGCGTCTGGCCGATCGTCTTTGCTGGCGATGGGAACGTGGCGGATTGGATGAACGTATCCTGCAGCTTGCTCGGCAATGGTTGGACCGAAGATTCGCTCATTCGGATTGGATTCACCGGCGATAGACACAATCTTTGACGTTGACCGATGTTTTGATTAAACTAGGCGCAGGGTACTTGGTATCTCGATCCTTGATGTTTAAACTTAGGCGGGTTTCGCATCTCTTCTCAAATGTCAGCTCGATGCCCTTCGGGCTCGAGTTATGGTTGCGATGGAAAGACGGTCCATGAAAATCAAATTGAAGGTCTTGAAGGGCTCGAACGCTGGGAAAGAAGTGAAAATCCCGACTCCTGAATGCTTGATCGGGCGGAGTTCTGACTGCCATTTGCGTCCCAAGAGCGATGCGATCAGCCGCCGTCATTGTGCGATTGTTGTGGAAGAAGGTGCCGTCAAGGTCCGCGATTTTGGAAGTAAGAATGGAACCTTCATCAACGAACGCCGCGTGGACGGCGAACTGGTGGTCCGATCGGGCGATGTGATGCGAGTCGGGCCGCTTTCGTTCGAGATGGTGATCGACCACAGTTTGGGCGGCGAGAAGAAACCGAAAGTCTCCAGCATTCGCGAAGCGGCGGCACGCACGACCGAGAGCGGCGGTGATTCCGGGAAGTTCGTCGAGAACGACATCTCGGATTGGTTGGACGAAGCCGACAAGGTCGAACGCGAGCGCCGATTGGCTGATCCCGAGACGCGTCAATTGAAGCTGGACGAAACGGACCACGTCTCGCTGCAAAAATCGATCGAGGAGCGAACGAAGAAAGCCACGCAACAAGAGTCCGGCGACTCGAAGGAAATCCCCGCGAAAGACGGGAAAAAGAAGAAGGTCCTCGGAAAACTGCCCACCCGCCCCGACTCGATGCCCAAGGATTCTCGCGAAGCCGCTGCGGTGATGCTCAAGAAATTTTTCAATAATCGCTGAACTCACGCGAATCGTCCTCAATACCATTCGCCGAGGGCCCGTTGCGATGAATCATGAAACTCTGCAGTCGGTCAGTCGGGTAGAAGAAAGCGGAGCGTGCGATAGCCGTCCGAGCACCGATGACTTGCACCAGACGGTCAAGCAGTGCTTGGCCGGGGATCAGTTTGCGATGATCGATCTGGTCGAGCGATTTCAGGCATCCGTCTTTGCGTACTGCTATCGGATGCTCGGACATCGCCAGGATGCGGAGGACGCCACTCAGGAAACGTTCATCCGGGTCTTGCGAAGTCTTGCACGGTGGGACCATCATCGAGATTTCCGGCCGTGGCTGATGACGATCGCTGCCAACCGGTGCCGGACGATGCTTTCGGCTCGCAAGCGTCGACCGGTGGTTTGCGATATCGAACAGAATCTGTGCGAGGACGATAGCGGTGATTGGTGCGAGGCCAAGCAATTGGACGAAGAAATCCAAATGTGCCTGTCTCGGATCAGCCCGGAACATCGCGAAGCCTTCGTCATGTTCCACGATCACAACCTGTCCTACCAACAGATCGCGGATATCCTGGGTTGTCCGCTGGGGACCTGCAAAACCTGGATCTATCGAGCTCGCCGACAACTGGCAACATGGTTGCAGAACCGGCAAGTTTTAACGGGTCGGCATTTATGAATTGCGACGATTTTGAAGCTAGAATTCATCAGCGACTGGACGAGCGTTGCTCGCTGAGCGACGACTCGCGTCTGCTGGATCACGCATCGGAGTGTCCGGGCTGCGCCGACGTGCTGGAGACCTACGGCAACATGTTTCGGCAGATCGGGCGTTGGGAACCGCCACCATTGGACGAAGATTTCAGTCGCCGCACCGTTCAAGCGGCCATGCACGACTCGGCGCGGATGGGCACCCGGCACGTACCGAAGGAATCTTATCGTCGATCGGTACGACCATCGCGGTGGATCTCCCGCCCTCGGATCACCCATCAGATGCTGGTTCTATTGGCGTGTGTCGTATTGCTCGCTGCTTTGCTGCCACTCTGGCTGCCCTCGATAAGCACCAACAGGCTGATCACCGAATCACCAAATACCGTGCCCGACGGGTTGCAAACCACCGATGGGGGGCACGCGCTTTCTCAGAGGGAATTCGGCGACCTGCTGGCGTTGAACTCGGCAGTTCGGCCATCTCGTGATTTCTCGACCGATGGCTGGCGAGTCGTTTGGGCTCAGTGGTCTACCGCTCTTCAATCCGAACCACTCGAACCTTTGGACACGTGGACTCAGGGCATCAAGCCCATCACCGCATCGCTGCACACCGCGTGGCTCAGCCTACGGACCTCGTTTCCGTTATACGAGCAAGCCCCGGAGCTGAGCCCCGACGACACCCCCACGTCGTAGATACGTGAGCCCCAACGTTGCATCAAGCTCTTTCGTGGGACGGATTGCCAATCCGTCCTACTTTTTATGCAACGAGGGGGGTGCATCCCAGCGCAGGAAGGTGCTCAGTGTTCCGGGACCAGGACGATCTTGCCGGCCAGCGTCCCGGCTTGGTGCAAGGTGTTTTCTTCTTGCAAGCGATGCGCGTCGGCGGCCTGGGACAGAGGTAGGACCTTGGCGATCTGCGGTTTCAGTCGGCCATCGACGAACCAGTCGTTCATGTCGTTGGCACCTACTCGCATTTCCTCGGGGCTGGCCTTGAACATCACCACCCCCAGCAGCGAGCACTCCTTGACATAGAACGGACCGACGGGAAACGGGGGTCTTGCATCGCGACCGGCCATCAACACCATCCGACCTCGTTCCGACATCCACTGGACAGCACGATCGAAATCCGGTTCTCGTCCCGTCTCCCAGAAAACGTTCACACCATCCGCCGCGAAATCGCACAGCGCGTCATCCAGGGGATCGGTCTTGTAGTTCACGGCCACGTCGGCACCCAGTTTGCGGCAGATGGCCACCTTGTCATCGTTCCCGCCGGTCGCCAACACTTTGGCGCCGACCGCTTTGGCCATCTGCACCACCATGGCTCCGACACCGCCGCTGCCGCCGTGGACCAGCACCGATTCGCCCGTCTGCAGCTTGGCCACTCGAAACAGCCCCAGGTGCGCGGTGATTCCCACCAATGCGCAAGCCGCAGCGGTCGTATCTTCTACGTCCGGGGGCGTCGGGTTCAGCCAGCATTCGTCGACCGCACAGTATTCGGCAAACGTTCCCTGCCGACCCACCAACCCTTGATTGGTACCCCAGACTCGATCACCGATCTGAAAGCGGCCAGCCTTCGGTCCCACGGCGACGACTTCGCCTGCCAGATCGCAACCGATGATGAACGGTGACGGCAATTCCCAATAATTTGCGCCGTTGCGGAGGTAGGTATCGATGGGGTTCACCGAGACCGCCCCCACGCGAACCAGCACCTGCGACCCAACAGGTGTCGGCTGGGGCAATTCCCCATAAAGGATACAATCGGGCGAACCTGTCTCGCGAATGTAGGCAGCTTTCATCATGAACTCTCCCGCACCGCTTCCACCTATTGCAAAACGATGGATGGTCGAAATGGGTTGGTGATCGGAATGTCTCGCACGATCCCTATAGATTACGCCAAACGCGATCTTCTGTCGACCACCGCTGGGATGGCTGCCGCTGTCATCAACATCGCTGACATCAGGGACCTTGTCATCAGGGGCCTTGGTCTCTGGCACGCTGCGCGACAGCAAAGTATACTGCGACATGAGCGGAGGTTCTCTTGAATCAAAGTGCGCACAAAAATCTCTCCTGCCTCGTGGTCGCACACCGTACTTTTTGACAGTCCTTGGAGCCCGTAATGCAACCCCTGCTGATCCACGAACACCCGCTGGCCAAAGACGGAGAAGGGCGATTGAAATGCCGAGTCGGTACCGTATTTCCCGACCAGAATGTGATCGTCACGATCCCGGGAATCCACGCGACCCAGCGGATGGCTTATCTGGATCTGCTGGACCAGCAGCGGCAGGAGGCCGGCCTGCCAGTCTTAACGCGTACCCAGCGCAGCGAGTTGTGGGAGAATGCGGTCGATTTGATCATAGAAGGCAAGATCATCCAGATCCGTCCCGATCCGCAGCGGATGGACTTGGCTTTCGCGGGCGACGAGGTTCTGCAGCGATTGCCCATCTCCAAACGACAGATTCGCTTTTTGAATGTGCTGAACCAGCAGGTTCAGGAAGCGATCAAGCGTCGCGGAGAATGCTGGCGAATCACCCGATTGCCCAGCTCGATCATCGAAATGGAGTACATGATCCTGGGCTCGAAGATCGCCGTCGGCGGCCTGGAAATGTACTACTACAATCGCTCCAGTGGCACGCGATACCTGACGTGCCAGGAGTTCTGCGGATTGGAGCGGCTGGACGATTGGCAATTGCGGAAACATTTGCTCGAAATCCAGGATCTGTCTAATCGCCTGAATTCGATCGGCAACTTGGAGGTCGATTTCTTTCAGGCGGAGACCAGCTTTCGCGAAGAACTGCAGGCCTGCGATTTTCGCGCGTTTTCCGTGACCGAATTGAGGCAAGAGTATCGACGTTTGCGGCATCGTTTTCGCGAGGCCGTCACCGCACCCTTCCGTAGCGATAACATGTCCAACGACCAGTGGCGTTGCCGCATGTTTGCTTCGCTGCTGCCCGGCAGCGACCAGTTGATCAACGAAGAAGAACTGCTGGGATTGAGTTCCGAGTTCTTCATGCAGATCCAATGGCTTCCGGGTGCTCGGATCGAAGAGAGCGAGTCGATATTTGACCCGGCGTTGGACGATCGAACGGATGCGTCGTCTGCGGATTTAACGGCCAGCGAGCAGATCAGCCGCAGCCTCGTGCACAACCTGCTGCGCGAATACGGAGTCCTGGAATACGTCAATATCGGCTGGGTTGTGCAACGTTTATCGCACCGTCCCCCATCGGCCGGGAGACGCGGCGTGTTCTTGATCGAAATGAAGCTGTCCGACAGCGGCGAGGAACATTTGAAGGTCGTCCGACTGCAAAAGTGGGGGGTGGCTGAACGCCTGGATGACGGTAAGGATCTGCTGCAAGCTATCCTGGAAACCGAAGAATACATCGATTACGTCCTGGACCGACGATTGGCCTGTCGCCAATTGGGTATGAACCTGCCGCCTCGGATGAAGGTTCGAAAGCTCCGCGAGTTCTATCAAGGCAGCAACGCAAACTACCAGGGAGTCCGGATCTGGACGCCCTACTTCGAACGCGATTACACCCACGGAATGGCTACCGACAAGATACCGCTGACACGCTTCGAAAACGAACCGTTCGCCTTGCGTTTCGCCCGCTTGCTGGGGCACGCTGCCGCCCCAAATATCATTGTGGGACGCTGGTCAGCCCAGGGCCGCGTTGTGTTTGATGACGGTGACGAGATCCTGATCGAAAACGAAAATGGTCTACCCGAAAACATTGTCGTCGCAGATATCACGGGAGCGTTCGCCAATTATCAAGACGATCTGACCACCATCGCCGCCGCGCACGTGGCCCCCGTGCATCGAGTCAGTTCGCGAGTGACCGATCCGCATGGCTTCCGAGAAATCTATGTCGGTGCGGTGGTCGAACGCTACCGTCAACTCCGCGACGAATACCACCGACATCGTCAAGCATTCGATTCCTTGTTCCGCAGCCAACCCGTCGATGAGGGTGGCAATATGGCCTTTCGCTGGGAGCGGGTTCTGCACCGACTGGATACCACATCACCAGAAGAGATCGAACAGGCCCTGCGCGCGGCAATCGAACAACCGGCCTGAATAGCGGAAGGGGTCGGGTGCTTAACTCCACAAATCCACTCCCCCACGGTAACCGACAACCGGGTTGTACTCTATAATCCATGATAGTTAAGACGATCTATCTCGACAACAACGCGACGACCCGTATCGATCCTCGGGTATCCGAGGCGATGCAGCGCTGCCATCTGGCTCGACATGGCAACCCGGCCAGCCAACACGCCATTGGACGGCGGGCTCGGCGAGTGGTCGAACAGGCCCGCGAACGGATCGCCGAAACCATCGGTTGCCGAATCGGAGATGCTCGAGCCGATCGGCTGATCTTCACCAGCGGAGGCACCGAATCCAACAATCTGGCCCTGATCGGACTGGCCGGTCAACCACCCGGCGAAATCCTGCTCTCGGCCATCGAACACCCCAGCGTGGTCATGGCCGCCAAACTCTTGATGGATCGTGGCTTTTCGGTGATGGCCATTCCCGTTAATTCCGATGGGGTCATTCGCCTGGATGCGGTCCAAGAAATGCTTAGCCCACGAACACGCTTGGTCAGCGTCATGCTGGGCAACAACGAGACGGGCGTACTGCAACCGATCCAGGAACTGGCTGCCATATGCCACCATCATGGAATATTGATCCACACCGATGCGGTACAAGCAGTGGGCAAGATCGATGTTGACTTCCATCAACTGGGCGTTGACGCCCTTTCCTTGACGGCCCACAAATTCCACGGCCCTGGGGGCATCGGTGCTTTGGCTGTTCGATCTGGGGTTTCGTTAACTCCTGTTCTTGTGGGCGGTTTCCAACAGTTGGGCGAACGGCCTGGGACGGAGAGCGTCGCCTTGATCGCCGGGATGCAACGAGCGGTGGAATTATTCCAAGTCGAATCGCGACAACGGCTTACACGATTCATGTCGCAGCGCGACCGCGTGGAGAATCGGATTCGTCGGGAAATCCCCTCGGCCGTTGTCATCGGATCCGCCGCACACCGTCTGCCGCACACCAGCAACATTGCCTTTCCCGGTTTGCAGCGGCAGTCCATCACAATGGCACTGGATCTGGAGGGTGTTGCCTGTTCGACCGGGTCGGCTTGTGCCAGTGGGTCAGCCGAACCGTCGCGAGTCTTGCTCGCAATGGGTATCGAAAATAGCTTGATAGAAGGGTCTATTCGGCTCAGTCTGGGTGCTGACACCACCGATGCCGAGATCGACTTGGCGGTCGGTCGTATCTGCAAGGTAGTCAAGAACTTGTATCGCTAGATCCCCGCCCGATTCGTCCAACAAAATCAGGCGCTCCGTCTCGCCAATCGAGTTCCGATACGGTATATTGTTCGCTAAGAAGTGGAGATAGATGGATCGTGATCGGCACGAACGATTTTGGCACAACCGGTGGGTTTTTCTCGATTCCGTTGCAGGCGGCTGCGGTCGGGGTTCGTGCGCGCCAAGCTTCGGCCAAAGGTCATGGTCCAAGGTTGCATCAATTCATCGGCGACGATCGTAATTGCCTGATCCCGTTGGCCGCAGATGCCGCTTTACGAGCCGTTCCACGTTTTTTCCCGATCGTTTTTCACGGACCGACCGGAACCGGCAAGACCTTTCTGGCTCGTGGTTTGGTCCATCTGTGGAACGCTCGCCATGCCCAGAAGACCGCCGTTATCACCAGCGGCACCGATTTTGCCCGAGAATACTCGCGCGCGGTCGTCACTGATAGCTTGGCGGACTTTCGGGAACGGTTTCGGTCGCCAGCCATGCTGATGATCGATGATCTGGACCGCTTGCAAGACAAAGCGCCGGCTCAAAATGAATTAAGCCATACCCTGGACGATTTGATGCGCAATCGATGCCAGGTGTTGATCACGATGAAAACGGCCCCTTTGGAAACCGTGGGGCTGCCGCCTGGATTGGTCAGCCGTTTGTCGGGCGGTCTGTCGGTGCCAGTGACGACTCCCGGACACGTGGGTCGCAAGGCCATTCTAGTCGAATTGCTGAAGTTGCACGGTGTCCGTTTGACCGACCAAGCGATGGAACTATTGACGGGATCTTCGCTACTGGCACCTGCCGGATCGACGCCAGGATTCGGTGATCTTAACCATTTGGTTACCAGTCTAGCGGCACAAACGGGCGACGACCGCTCGGAATTCGACATCGACGACCTGCGATCTTGGCTGGCCGACCAGCAAGCGGCAAGGGCCATCCCGATGAATATGATCACCCGTCAGGTATCGAAGTATTTTCAACTGCACGTCGCCGATCTCAAAGGACCGACTCGCCAGCAACGCGTGGTTCGAGCTCGCGGCGTGGCCATGTTCCTGGCTCGCCAATGGACCGGCAAAAGCTTGGAACAAGTCGGTCGGCATTATGGAAATCGGGATCATACCACCGTGCTGCATGCCTGCCGCAAGACAGAAGAGCTGATGGCCACCGACCCGGCCATCCGGCAGGCAATCGACGATTTGAACAAGTGGCTGGCGGCACGATGAACAACGATATTGAACAACGATATTCGAATTCTCAGCTCGCCATCCGGCACCCTTTCACCTTCGAATACCCCGTGGAAAATCTGTCGATCGATTGTCGAAGGATGTCGGTCATCGGCCGCTTGGCGACAGCAGTCGTCGGCTGGTTCGTTTTCGTCGACGATCGTCGACAGGATATCGACCCGATGTCGACGTTTGATCGACGGATTTTGCACAGGGCGATCAGGCTCGTTAAGACAACGTAAGTTCCGATGAATTGAAGATTTAGAAAATCCGCAGATAACGAAATCGACAATCGACGGCTTAGGGTTATTACTGCTGTAGAGAAGATTCAATAAAAGACAGATAAGACTGCTCAGAACCCAGAGGACATGGAACGATGAAGATTACTTGTGATCGCGAAGAACTCTCCACGGCTTTTCACACCGTCGCGATGGTCGCACCTTCGAAGAGTCCGAAGCCCATCCTGCAGAACGTCATGATCGATGCCTCGTCGGATGGTCAAGTCACGTTGATGGCGACCGACATGGACTTGGGTATCCGATTGACGGTCAGCAAGGTGGAGATTCATACGCCGGGTTCAGCGATTTTGCCCGTCGGGCATTTCGGATCGATTCTGCGAGAAAGCAGCGACGAGCAATTGCATATCGAAGCCGACGACAAAGGGATCCGTGTCCACGGCATCAGCAGCGAATTCAAACTGCCCAGCCAGAACCCCAACGAGTACCCTTCGCAATCGATCGTCATTTTCCAGGAAGACAAGTACCACAAGCTGCCTGAACGGCTTTTGCGTGAATTGATCCGCCGAACGGTCTTTGCGACCGATGCGGAAAGCAGCCGGTACGCATTGGGCGGTGTGTTGTTCGAGATGCATTCGGACCACATCATCGCGGTAGGAACCGATGGCCGGCGGTTGGCGCGGATGCAAGGTCCTGCCGAATCACACAATGGGCATGAAACGGGCGAGACGATGACGATCGTTCCGGCCCGCTCGTTACAGGTCATCGACCGGGCATTGACCGGCCAGGATGCTGACGTGTTGATCGCCGCCAGGTCGAACGATGTGCTGGTCAAAACGGAGAGAGCCACGATCTACACGCGGTTGGTCGAAGGCCGATTTCCGAAATGGCGAGACGTGTTCCCAACTCGAACGAAGGCAATCCAGGTGGAAATCAACGTCGGTCCGCTGTATTCGGCCGTGCGCCAGGCGGCGATCGTTGCCGATACGGAAACCCGCGGGCTGGATTTCGCCTTTGGAGACGGCAAACTGGTGATGTCCGTGGAGACGGCAAACGTGGGGCAATCACGAGTCGAATTGCCGATCCCCTACGATACCGACCCGGTCACGGTGACCTTGGACAATCGGTTCGTGGCGGATTTTCTGCGGGTTCTCGATCCCGACGTGACGTTCACGCTGGAGATTGAAAACGAAGAGGCCGCCGCATTATTCAAGAGCGATGACGGATATGGCTACGTCGTGATGCCCCTGGCGCGTGATCGATAGAAATGGACAAAGAGCGAGACGAAGATCGAAGATTGACCGAGGCCGTTTGCCGCGACATCGCCGGCCGGCAACGCTACCTGGGCGGCCCGCAACCGTTGGGCGAAGCGGTCGCCCAACTGATCGCTTCACGCGGCTATGCTCGCGTCCAGGCATCGGCCCAATGGGAGGAAGTGTGGAGCGACGTTGTCGGACCGACCCTGGCCGAACACAGCCGACCCGGGAACCTCCAACGCGGTATCCTGGAAGTGATTGTCGCCAATTCTGCGGCGATGCAGGAATTAGAGTTCATGAAACGAAAGATCCTCAAGGAGCTGGCTCAGATGACGTCGACCAAAAAGATCCGCAACCTGCGGTTCCGCATCGGGCCGATCGATTGAATGGAGTGAAAAACAGGCATGACAGACGAAAAACAGCAGCAAACCGACGATCCCGCCAACCAGTCGGCTGACGAAACCTACGAGTTCGCTCTGCAGAAAGGCGATGAAAAGTACACGTCGGATGATCTTCAGCATCTGTCCGATATCGAACACGTGCGCGAGCGGCCGGCGATGTATATCGGCGATATCACCGCGCGCGGCCTGCATCATCTGGTCTACGAAGTCGTCGATAATTCGATCGACGAGGCCATGGCCGGGTACGCCAAGAACATCGACGTGGTAGTCAACAGCGATGGGTCGGTCACCGTCGAAGATGATGGCCGAGGCATCCCGGTGGAAAGACATCAGCAGTTGTCCGAAGAGATGGGACGCGAGGTCTCGACGCTCGAGGGCGTGATGACCGTCCTGAAGTTCGGCGGTAAATTCCAAAAAGGCGTTTACCAGACCTCGGGCGGGTTGCACGGCGTCGGGGTGACGGTCGTCAATTTCCTGTCGCAATGGTGCGAAGTCGAAGTCAGCCGAGATGGGCATGTCTACCAGCAGGAATACGAGCGGGGGATTCCCACCGGACAGGTCAAACGCATCGGGGCCATCAACAAACGAGGCACGAAGACGACCTTCAAGCCCGATGCGACCATCTTCCAGACCACAAAGTATCACTACGACACGCTGTACAAACGCTTGCAGGAACTGGCCTTTTTGAACCGCGGCGTCCGCATCCGTTTTCAGGACACCCGCGTCGATCAGGGCGACGAGTTCTTCTACAAGCGAGGGATCATCGAGTTTGTCGAGCACTTGAATCGAGCCAGCGATGTGCTGCACAACGATGTGATCTACTTCGCAGGCGAATGCGAGGGGATCGGCTATGAAATCGCCATGCAGTATACGGGCGAGTACACCGAGAACGTGCACTCGTACGTCAACAACATCAATACCATCGAAGGCGGCACGCATGTCTCCGGGTTCCGTTCCGCCCTGACCAGGACGCTGAACAACTACGGCAAAAAAGAGAACATGTTCAAAGACCTGGTCCCGTCCGGTGACGATTTTCGCGAGGGTTTGACCGCCGTCATTTCCGTGCGAGTTCCCCATCCGCAGTTCGAAGGCCAGACCAAGACCAAGCTGGGCAACAGCGACGTGGAAAGCGTCGTCACGTCTGCGGTGGGCGAGCTGCTGACCAAGTACCTGGAAGAGAACCCCCGCCAGGCTAAGACGATCGTCCGCAAAGGCGTGCTGGCCACCGAAGCTCGCGAAGCGGCCAGGAAAGCGAAAGATGTGCTGCGAAAACGCAAGAACGTGCTGGGCGGCGGCGGACTGCCCGGGAAGCTGCGCGATTGTATCAGCAAAGAGATGGAGCGGTGCGAACTGTATCTGGTCGAAGGTGATTCGGCCGGCGGCAGTGCCGAGGGCGGACGCTTGCGCGATTACCAGGCCATCTTGCCGCTGCGAGGCAAAATCATCAACGCCTACAAATCGCGCGAGGATAAAGTCCTGGCCAACGAAGAAGTCCAGAGCATGATCCAAGCCATCGGGATCGGGATCGGCGAGGATCAAGATGTTGCTCGGCGGCGTTACAACAAAATCATCATCATGACCGACGCCGACGTGGACGGTTCGCACATCCGTACCCTGCTGCTGTGCTTCTTCTACCGTCAGATGTATCAACTGGTCTCACAAGGCCACGTCTACGTGGCCCAACCACCGCTGTTTCGCGTCCGCAGCAAAAAGGAGACCTACTATATCCAGAGCGAAGAAGAAATGAAGACCCAACTGCTAGAGAAGGGATTGGCCGATGTCTGCCTGGACAGCGGCGTCGGCCGTTTCATCGACGGCGACGTTATGCGGCGGTTGTCCTACATCCTGGCGTCGATGGAAGAAGCCTTGCTGGCGCTGGAACGACGCGGCATCAATCTGAAGACACACGCCGAGCGGATGGACGTGGAAACGAACCGTCTGCCGGTCTACCACGTCTTCTATGGCATTGACGAGTACTGGTTTACCACCCGCGAAAAGCTGGACGGATTCCTCAAGGAACAGGAAGAACGAACAGGTCGCGAAGCTGCAGTGACCGATGCGTTAGCACCCACCACCGGCAACGGTGATGGTCTATCCGTGCCTCATCTGCACATTCACGAATTGCACGAGGTGCGGACAATCAACGGCGCGTTGAAAGACATGATGGAACTGGGATTCGACATCCAGGCACTGATCCCGCAGGAACGCACGGGCATCGAAGACCCCCGCTACATCCTGCGTCGTGGCGAGAACCAGATCCCCTTGGAAGATCTACGAAGCTTGTTGCCCGCCCTGCGTTCGGCTGGCGAAAAAGGTCTGCAGGTCACCCGTTTTAAGGGTCTGGGTGAAATGAACGCCGAAGAGCTGCGAGAAACGACATTGGACCCGGCCAACCGCACGCTGGTGCAAGTCAGCATGCGCGATGCCGGCGCCGCCGACGACATGTTCCGAGTCCTGATGGGCGACAAAGTCGAGCCTCGCCGCGAATTCATCGAAAAACACGCCCTGGACGTCCGCAACCTGGACGTATGAACCCCGCGTAGATACGGTACCGCCACAACGCCCTTGTTCCAAGATTTGGGGCACCCACCGCGACCAGCCTCGGCGTTTGTCTTCGTTGGAGTTCACGATTCATCGTGTCTGCGCAGCAGTGCTCTGGACCACGCCACGCCCCTGCTGCCAGTCCCATCAAACATTGCTGCCCGACCGACCAAATCCACGCCGTTTCGGTTCACCCCCACGTCGCTGGCACGTGTTCCCACTCCAACGTCCATCTTCCTTCGGAAGTCGCCGTATGTTCCATGGTATGGACTGAACGTCGAAAACTGGGCCGAGGCGTAACAACCAAGAAATCGGCCAACCCAACACCAAAAAATGCCTGTCCTTTTCTACTGGTCCTTCAGTTGTTGGTAAATCGATCGTTACACGGGTTCGGTCGGCTCGGAGAGCCAACCTACGTTGGGTGTCAACGCCAGTCCCCTGGGGACAACAGGACCAGTATCATCAATAGGGGGATCGAATGCAAGCCATTTTGCTGCTTGAAGCGAGGCCGCCCCGCGCGCGGCCGAGAGGACGACACCAACCCGCGTTCGGCGCACGCGGGCTACACAGATGCCACCGCGCGCGCCCGCGAGGACGAACCCGCCGCGACCGCCCACCAGGATCATCCCAGGCTGGATTTGAACGCACAGCACACCCAAGAAGCGGGGAAACGCTGGCCATGTCTCGCACGAAACAGCGATGCTGGTAGTATCGCCAACGTCAGGTCCAAGACCCTATAATGCGGAATAGTCATCGCACGGTACGACCCACTAGACGGTTGGTAGACACGCATGCTCACGCGTTTAAAGGTTAACGGCTTCAAGAACTTGATCAACGTGGACGTGTCGCTCGGCCCGTTCACCTGCATCGCCGGAGCAAATGGGGTCGGCAAATCGAATCTGTTCGACGCGATCATGTTCTTGAGCGCGCTGGCGGATCGGCCGCTGATGGATGCGGCTCGATGCATTCGGGACGAAGAGAACCGCTCGACCGAACTGACCAGTCTGTTCTTTCACGCCGGAGGTTCGCTGCAGGACGAGATGTCGTTTGAAGCCGAGAT
>REEF01000698.1 GCA_007695205.1 Planctomycetaceae bacterium | reverse complement strand
GGAATGCGGAGTATTGCCGACTGGACGCTCTTGAGGGTGGGACGATCGAACTGGGATCGTTGAAGGAAGTGCGCGGGGTGTACATACGGATGGACCGGTCAGGGGTGATCCTGGGAGGTGAGCTTCAGCTTCTCCCGACGTCGTGGCTCCACAGCACGGGGAAGTTCGATGGGAACCTAGTGAATTACGGCATTGTTTCGCCGTCTTCTGACTTGACGATTACGGGGGACTTTCGCCAGGAAGACTCGGGCGTGCTCGACTTGCGTATTGGCGGGTTGGTCCCGGTGATGGAGCACGATTCGTTGACGGTCGGTGGCGAACTGAGCCTGGGTGGGACGGTGCGCTTGACGAGGACCAACGATTACAGTCCGGTGGAAGGACACAGTGTTCGCGTGCTTACCTTCGCCTCGCGCTCCGCTCAACAACCGACCTACGAAGGGCTGGATTTCGGTGGCGATGCAGAGCTTTTTCCACAACTGGGCCCCGCGAATCTGACGTTCGTGGTTGGTTTTTCGTCCGGGCCGAAGGTGGTGTCCCTGGTCCCCGTGGATACGCTTCTGGATCCTGGCGGCGGGCCGTACTTCGAGGTCTTTTTCGACGAACCGGTGGACCCGGCCACGTTCACCTTAGATGATGTGACGATCCTAAGGCCCGACGGGCAGCCTGCCGCGTTTTTCGATCCGGAACCGGTGGTGGGCCATCCGGAACGGTTCCGTATCCGCTTGGTGCAGCAGGCGTTCCAGAACGGCACGTACCAGGTGACGATCGGCCCCGAAGTTGCCGATCTGGTCGGGAACCTGATGAATCAAAATGGAAACCAGATCAATGGGGAACCCGACGATGCGTTCGACGGCGAAGTGTTGATCCGGCTGCCGGATCTGGTCATCGAGGAATTGTCGGTCACGCCCACGGAGGCCGAATTCGGCCAGACGCTGCATGTCAATTGGCGAGTCCGCAACGCCGGGGCGGCACCCGCCGGCGGCCTGTGGCAGGACCGCATCTACCTGACAATCGGCACGACGTCTTCCGCGGGGGATCTCCTGCTGGACAGCGTCTCCGCCGAGCCGGATTCGCCGCTGGAACCCGATGGTTTCTATACTCGCTCACGCCTGGTGACCATCCCCTTGCTCAGCGAGCTTGCTCCGGGCGAGTACACCATTCTCGTGATGGTCGACGATGGCGACTCGGTGGCTGAACCCTCGGAAAACAACAATTCGGACAGCGTATTGATCCAGATGACGATTCCTCCCGCGCCGGACCTGCGAGTGGTGGAAGTGGCTGCGCCGGCCAATGCACGCGCGGGCGACGTGGTCAACGTTACCTGGACCGCAGAGAACGCGGGGACTGCCAAAGCCACCGGAACCTGGCTGGATCGAGTGTACTTATCGACGACAGATGACCTGACCGAAGCAACCCTTGTCGGCAGCTTCCAATACGATGCCGGACTGCTGGTCGGGCAAACCTACACCGGATCGGTGACGCCGCTCGTCCCGTCGCTTCCCGAAGGCGACTACCATGTGATTGTCGTCACGGATGCGATGAACGATGTCTACGAGGGGATGCACGAGGACAACAACATGATGGTAGCTCCCAACCTGTTCCGGCTCCGGCCTCCCGACGCGATTTGGATTACCGACATGTGGGACGATACGGGGGTTTCCTCCGAAGACCGAATCACCTCGGATGACACGCCTTCGTTTTCGTGGTCGGAATCGCTGGATCCTGATTTCGGGAGATACGAGTACCAAGTGAACACAGGACCCTGGCTCGATGCGGGAACCGCCACCTCGGTCACCCTGTCACAGTTGCCGGACGGCCAGCATGTGTTTCGCGTGCGTCCCGTCAATCTGGCCGGGAACGCGGGCTTGGCCGACTCGATGGTCTTCCATGTGGATACGACCCCGCCGGGCGTGCTTCAAGTCCTGCCTACCGGCCGAATCAACCACTTTTCCTGGTTGATGATCGACTTTGACGAGCGGATCGACCGCGGCAGCTTCACGCCCCTTGAGATCGTGGTCAGCGGGCCAGGCAGCGATGTGGATCCGAACGAAATGGTTTTCACTATCGACAACGATTGGACCTTGGACGTCGAACTGCCGCCACAGAGCACCGAAGGCGAGTATACGGTCAGTGTCCGGTTCGAAATCGCCGATTTGGCCGGCAACGTGGCAGAGATCCACTACCAAGACACCCTGGTCTTGGACAGGACGCCGCCCCTGGTGACAAGCGTCACGGCATCCTCGATGGGCGGAGTTGTCGTGAATCACGTGGATATCACGTTCAGCGAACCAATTCAAGGCGGCAGCTTTACTGCCTCACAGGTGACGCTGGTCGGGTCGTCCGGCCCGGTTGCGGTGGGCCAGCCGAGCCGGGTTTCGGGCAACACGTTCCGCGTGCCGTTCGCCGGGCAACGCACCGATGGCGTTTATACGCTGACGGTCGAGCCCGACATTACGGACATGGCAGGCAGCCCGATGGCTGAGGCTTTTACGGCCCAGATCGTGATCGCGCTACCGAACGTGTTGGTGACGCCGGTGCCGAGCGGGGCGACGGGCGACGGATGGGCCGGCGAGGGTTGGGAGGCCGAGGGCGAGTGGGGTGAGCAAGAACACCCCCCCCACTCAGATCAGCCGCGACAAGAAAATCACGCGGACTCAGA
>REEF01000192.1 GCA_007695205.1 Planctomycetaceae bacterium | reverse complement strand
CAGGATCGGCAACCACTGCACCACCCCGCACTGTCGCACCGATCACCAGGCCCGCGCTGATCAGCACGATATTCTTGATGATGTACTGCCCTTCCAGCGTAGGCGCGTAGGGTACACGGTTGAAAACTTCTTGTGGGAACAAGAAGACCGGCGTCATGGCGCCGAGCATTTGCAGAAAGAGCAGCAGCAACGTAACACGCATAAAGATACCAGTGATCAAACCAACACCGATCAAGCACTCCCAGACCGCCAATACCGGAAGGGAAACATTCGGGGCGACCAGCCCGAACGTGAGGCTATCGATGGTGCGGGTGGCCAGATCGTGAGCAGGACTAAGGCTCGGGAAGAACTTGAGCAGTCCGAACCAAAGGAAGACAATACCAAGGCTGACGCGGAGCAGCAGGATACCGAAGCGGGCCATCCAGTTGGTGATGTGGGTGTCAACACGCTCAAACGTCGTCCGAAAGTCGAATGCTGCTCGCACGGTCTTGGCCCTCAAACGAGTATACGAGCGGTGAAGTGGACCCCTTGAGCGTGCGTTGCCTGTTCATCTGGCCGTGGTGCTGTCGTTGCCCACCCTGCCGCAGTTCGCGGTTGCGGAAGCCGTCGAGTTGGTCACCTGCGGTCGAAACGGCACGCGGTTGTACGCCACCGCCGCAGCAGAGGAGGATGAGCGCACTGCAGTATCTCATCGTTCTGAATTGCGTTTGGTAAGAAGACGCGACGACGGACGATGGGCAGGGGTGCCCGTGCTGCGTGTTTGGTTCGCAACGCTTCGAATTTCTTGCAAAACACTTGGTGTGCTTGACAATGTCTCCGGTCCATGTCAGGCTGCCAACATGAACGGCTATCACCGAAGGCTTCTCACGAGGAGAGAATCGATGACCATAACCAGCCATACGGTGGCGACGAAGTCTCCGCTTCTCGCGATCATTCTGTTGTTGTGTTGGCAAACGGTGCTGCTCGGCCAGACGGAAGAGCACTGGCCGCAATTCCGCGGGCCGGGGGCTCGGGGCGTCGCAAGCGGCCGGAACCTGCCCGATCGTTGGTCCGCCACCGAGAATATCGCCTGGAAGACCGACGTGCCAGGCCGCGGGTGGTCGTCGCCGATCGTCTGGGGACAACAGGTCTTCTTGACGACGGCGGTCAACCGCGGAGAACTGGAACAACCCATCAAGGGACTGTACTTCGGAGGCAACCGACCGGAGCCGCCGGACATACAACTGGCATACCGGTTGATCTGCCTGGATCTCGAATCCGGCCAGACGCTTTGGGAGCAGACCGTCCAACAGGGTCGGCCGGACAGCCCGATCCATGTAAAGAACAGCTACGCTTCGGAAACACCCGTTACGGACGGCGAGCGGGTCTACGCCTATTTCGGCAACGTGGGGCTGTACTGTTTCGACTTGGAAGGTCGCCCGGTATGGACGAAGCGGTTCGAACCGCGGGCGACGCGGCACGGCTGGGGCACTGCGGCGTCACCCGTGCTGCACGGCGACCGCTTGTACATCGTCAACGACAACGACGAGCAATCGTATCTGGTGTGCCTGGACAAGCGTACGGGCGAGCAGGTGTGGCGGGTCGAGCGCGATGAAAGAAGCAACTGGTCCACGCCGCTGGTTTGGCAGAACGATCACCGCACGGAAATCGTGACCGCAGGCTCCGACAAGGTTCGCGCCTACGATCTGGAGGGGAACTTGCTGTGGTGGTTCACGGGGATGTCGGGCATTACCATCGCTACGCCGTATGCGGACAACGGCCTGTTGTACGTCAGTTCCGGCTATGTCCTCGACAACCAGCGACCCTTGTACGCGATCCGCGCGGGGGCGTCCGGCGACATCTCGCTGGAACCCGGCCAGACCAGCAATCAGTTCATCGCCTGGTACCAACCGACGGCAGGGCCTTATAATCCGACAACGCTGCTTTACGACGGGCGAGTCTATGTGCTGTACGACCGCAGCATGCTCGCCTGCTTTCGGGCGCTGACGGGCGAGCCGGTATTCGGACGCGAACGGATCCCGCAGGGACGCCACTTCACCGCATCGCCCTGGGCCTACGATGGCAAGGTGTTCTGCATGAACGAGGACGGGGAGACGTTCGTTTTTCGTGCGGGCGACGAATTCGAATTGCTGCATACCAACAAGCTGGCCGACGACGATATGTGCATGGCGACGCCGGCGATCGCAGGAGAGCGGCTGTTACTGCGCACCTCGGCAAGAGTGTACTGCATTCGTCGAGCATCGCTGGACCGTTAAGGGAATCACCCGCTGTTGTCCGTACGCGCTGCCGTGGGTACGGCAAGGACGGCGCAGGCAGCCAGTCCGGTCCGCAGGAAATCTCGTCGCGCTGTGAACCCCATCACTGACTTCTCGACGGGGCTGACCGAAAACAATCTCGTGCCGATCTGAACAATGCGGTCGTACTTTCGCGCAGACCGTTCAGAAGATCGCCGTTTGATCGACCCCGATCCCCGGCAAAAGGACGCGATTCGAGTTGGACCGTGGCGAAATCGTGCTTCGAGACGATAACTTGTACACTTCTCCAGGAAGAAGTTCGTGACCGGCATGCGGAACTTCCCCACACGGGTGACGTACTCGTGCGGAACGTGCTGGACCAGCGACGTCTCGTCGCTCAGAAACTCCGGGCGGTCGCCGAAGATCCAAA
>REEF01000026.1 GCA_007695205.1 Planctomycetaceae bacterium | reverse complement strand
GATGATGGTGTTCAGCGCGGATCCGATCAACGATACCAGAAGCAACGCGACGACTCCGACGACCACCCCGATGGTTCCCAGCCAAACAGCCCCCGTTGCGATGGCCACCACCGCGGACCCCAGCGGAACGAATGCGACCTGAGTGGCCATGAAGATGTTGATCCCGATGCCGAAATTCGCGACCAGAGCCTCGCCCCAAGTCTTCTTCAGGACTTGCAGCGAACGCTTCGCGGCATCGATGGGCCCCGTCTTCTCTACGACAATCACGGGGACCACGAAATAAGTCACGGCCGACCATGCCATGCCCAGCAACGAGGCAACAATCTGGCCCACCCGTTGGCTGCGCGATTCGATGATCTTCAGGATCAATCCGACCGTCGCCGCCACCAGAGCCCAGGCGGCAATCTGAGGCAACCGGGCAAGCGCCGCCGAGAATCCGTCGGCCACCGTGGGATGGCCGCCTTTGAATCGGATGACGGCACAGGCGATCAAGCCGGAATTGAAGAAGATGATCACGAAGTAGTTGGCGAAGTAATACGCAAACAGCACCACGTACCCGATGATCTGTTGCGTCTGACCGATGCCGTCGGTACCCTCGTCCATCAACACGGCCGAGTAGCCGGAAGCCCAAAGGGGAATGGCGAAACTAGCCATGACAAAAAGACATGCTACTCCGCTGATCAGAGGAAAAAGCAGCAGTGCTTTATCCAGCATCAAGACACGCCAACTCTGCTGCGTCAATTGCCAGCCGTTTGCGATTCGTTCGAACACCAGAAGCTCCCTCGCGTGAGAATGAGACACTGAAGAATGGAAGAATACCGGAAGTGTACACCATAAGCCACGAAAATGACAACGACCACTCGGCGAGCCCCGGCCTGCCCTCTGGAAAATGAGTGGATCGGTTGATAATTTAGTAAATCTGGATCGGCGATGATTTCGTTCCCCAATTCTTTGAGCGCGCCATGGCAGAGCCTTTGATCGACTTGCGAAGTGACACCGTGACCCGTCCTACTCAGGCGATGCGTGCGGCGATGGCCAACGCCGAAGTCGGCGACGATGTGATCGATATCGACCCCACGGTCGATCGACTGCAGCGCCGATGCGCCGAACTGCTGGGCAAAGAAGCGGCCATCTACATGCCTTCGGGTTCGATGACCAACCAGATCGCGATCCGGTTGCATTGCCAACCGGGCGACGAGTTTATCTGCGAAGTGGACTGCCATATCTACAACTACGAACAGGCGGCGTTCGCCCAATTGTGCGGCGTGGCCACACGCACCGTCCAAGGCGTCGATGGCGTGCTGCACGTGGATCAGTTGCGGGATCTGATCCGTCCGTCCAACGACCACATGGTCCGCACTCGCTTGGTGACGCTCGAAAATACGCACAATCGAGGAGCCGGGCGGATTCAACCGTACGAAAACGTGGTCGCCATCTGTCGATGGGCCGAATCCCAGGGCCTGCGCCGTCACCTGGACGGAGCACGATTGTTGAACGCGGTCGTGGCCACGGGGACCGCCGCTGCGGATTGGGCACAGCATTTCGACACGGTCAGCGTCTGTTTCAGCAAAGGTCTGGGCGCACCGGTCGGTTCGGCCCTGGCAGGACCTCGCGAACTGATCGAACTGGCTCGCCGGCACCGGAAAGTCTTCGGCGGCGGGATGCGCCAGGCCGGGATCATCGCCGCGGGCGCGCTGTACGGCTTGGAGCACCACATCGACCGCTTGGCCGATGACCATGCCTCGGCTCAGATCCTGGCCGACGCGGTGCGCCAATGCGAAGGCCTGACGCTCCAACCCGAGCAGATCGATACGAACATCGTGATCTTCCGCGTCGATCCGGGGCTGGGCACGGCCGCTGCCATGGTCGATGCGTTGCGCCAGCAGGGCGTGCTGGTCCTGGCGACCAGCCCCGAAAAGATCCGCGCGGTGACTCATCTGGATGTCCATGAACACCAGGTTCGCCGCGCGGGTGAGATCCTCCAACAGATCGTCCAACAGCTTCGCTAATGGTCCCCTGCTATGCCAGAAGAAATCCGCATCGGAATCGTGACCGTATCGGACCGAGCCAGCCGCGGTGAATACGAAGACCGGGGGGGACCGGCCATTCGGGAGTATCTGGACGAGATTCTCACGACGCCTTGGGTGGGCGTGCCTCGAGTAATCGCCGACGAACAAGCGCAGATCGAAGCCACCCTTTGCGAACTGAGCGATCAACAGCGGTGCTGTCTGATCGTCACCACGGGTGGCACGGGCCCCTCCGTTCGTGATGTCACCCCCGAGGCGACGGAAGCGGTCAGTGAAAAAGTGATGCCGGGCTTCGGCGAGCTGATGCGCAAAATGTCGCTGGAAAAAGTACCGACGGCTATCCTCTCGCGACAGACGGCCGGCATCCGCGGCAGTTGCCTGATCGTGAATCTGCCGGGCCAACCCAAGGCGATTCGCGAATGCTTGGACGCGGTCTTCCCCGCGATCCCCTACTGCATCGACCTGATCGGCGGCCCGTACTTAGAGGCCGATCCGCAGCATATCGTCGTCTTTCGGCCCAAGCGACCCCGACCGGGTATTTCTTGGTGAGATCGGCGGGCGGGGTCGGGAGTCGTTTTCGGGCAGTCTCGTTTCCATAGGGCTGGTCGTTGCCAGAAAACGACTCCCAACCCCGCCCGC
>REEF01000370.1 GCA_007695205.1 Planctomycetaceae bacterium | reverse complement strand
GGCGAATCCGGCTACGGTTGAGTCATCCGAATTCTGGCGAATCCGGCTACGGTTGCGCGTGATGCCCACGGTCACGGCGCGGGCGCAGGCTCGGTCAGGCGGCCGATAAACAGGATCGCGCCGCTGCGCGTATCACGGATCAGGAACACGAACGGCCGGTCCGCGCGGAACTCGGGCGTGGGGCGGGGCGCGGAACGTACACCGACCACCACGCCGGTCGCCGCCGCCGCCTCGGTGCCTTCCTCGCTGACGTCGACAAACGCCTTGTGGACGACCTCCTGGACGAACAGTTCCCGGGTGCCGTCCATGCCCGAAAAGTCGGCGGGCGGGGTGGTAAAGGCATCGGTCATGCCCATCGCGGACAGCACAGTCTTGAGCTGAAACTGAGCCGTTGAGGAAAACTTGGGCAAGAACACTCGGACTCGTTGAGGACGCAAGCGGTCGGTCCACTGTTGCAGGGCGGATGCGTCCAGCCGTTCTTCCAGTTCCGCCAGACGGTCGGTCTGCCGAGGCAGCAGGATGGTCATCGCCATATCACCTCCTTCGTAACCCATCTCCAAACACTGAGCCGTCGCGTCCTCGGCGTACAGAAATCGAGCTTCCTGATGCATGGTCGGCGTCTTGACTTGGCGACCAGCCGCCGTGGTAAACGGCAGCGGGGCGGTCTTGGCGGCGTCGAATGGCTGCTGCCAATTCCCGAAGAAATAGATCGCATTGGTCAGCACCAACCGCGTGTTTCCGCTCAGAATGCCACGAGGGATCAGATCCTGGATCTTCTCTTTCGTCTGCTCTTCCACCCAACTGTTGATGGTTCGCCGAGCGGTCTCGGTGTCCCGGCTGAAGTCCACCAGTCGCAGTCCGGCGCCGTAGTGGGTATCCAGCAACCCGGTGAACTCCGGCAAGAAGCTGTAATCCTGTTGCGCCCACAGCGCGTTGGCCATGGACAGTACCAGATCCTGTTGGTCGCCCCACTGGTTCTGGTAACGGACCATCGCGCCAAAGCCCTCGTGGACGTTATCCTCCGGCAAATGAAGCACTTCAGCCATCTGAGTCGCGGTGTTCTCGCGCGCCCCGGCGTAGGTCATCGCCAACGCCGTCGAAACGCTGGCCGGGGACAGGAACAAATTCTCCTGCGACTGGCCAGCCAAGCGGCTGTAAAGGTCCAAGGCAAAGTGGTTCATGCTGTCGACCACTTCGGGGGGCGGCATGTCAGGACCCGCATCTTCTGCCGCACACGGGCGTTCGACATGCCAAGCCAGCAGCACCAAGAACACAGAAAAAAAATATCGGCCTTTCATGGGATCAACCTCCTTCGATTCGGTGTTTTCTCTCGTATTCAGCCGCACACCGATCAGCCGCTTTCGTTCCACGGCGCCGTTTTGGCCAACTCGGACCAATCGATCTCGTGCGGCAGCTTGCCATCCTTCACGGCGGTAGCGGCGGCCAACCCGGCCGCTTGGCCCATGCCCACGGCGTTGCCGGTCACTCGGTACGCCGAATGTGCGTAGAAGTCACCGGAAATGCAGCGGCCGGCCATCATCAGGCCATCCACATCTTTGGCCACCAGCGAACGGTAAGGGATGTCGAACGGTTTCGCACGGACGGGAGCCGCCTCGATGCCCTTGCCCCGATCCGCCGTGGTCGAATGGACGTCGACAGGAAACGCACAGCGGCAGACGGCGTCATCGAACCGGGCGCCACGCGTGATATCGTCGCTGCTGATCGTATAGTGGCCGTGGATCCGGCGGCTCTCGCGAACACCGATGCGTTCCGGCGAACTGCAGATACGAATGTCTTTCCATGGACCGCCCAGACCTCGCAGGCCGTCGATCATGCGATGCAATTCGGCGCGACCTTGCAACGTGGCCTGCGTGACGTCCCGCGCGTCGAATCCTCGAAACTCGTATTCGTGGTTCGCCATCAGACAAAACAACGTCTCGCGGATCGGGAACAACGAGGGTTTCGAGTAGGAAGGGCCGAAACCGCTGGATTCCTCGATCAGCTTGGCCAGGGCATCTTTCGGTCCGGCCCATGTGTCGCCGGGCATCGACGAAACGTACGGCCGGATCTCGTCCAGGTGGATACCGGTCAACAGCACCACGAAACTCATCGGCTGCGCATCGCCGGCCTCCGGACGACCGTAGTCCCATCCACAGCCGGCCTGATGAGCGACGTCGCCTTCGCCGGTACAGTCGATGAACACCTTGCCCGCGACGGCTTCGCGTCCCGATTTGGACTCGGTCACGACCAGCGCCAGTCGATTGGCCTGATCGCGGACGGCCGCCGCGCATTGTGTGTGCAATTGCAGTTCGACGCCGGCTTCCGCACACATCTGCTCCAGCACCAGTTTCACGGCTTCGGGGTCTTCCATCGACGGCGCACGGCGGACGTTCTTTTCGCGAGCCCGCAGTGTCGTGAGGATCTCGCGCATGATGCCCGGTTTGTTGCCCGAATCGAGGATGTAGCTCAGCAAACCGCTGGTCCAGATGCCGCCCAAGCAGCCGTGGGCTTCGAACAACCGCGTTCTGGCACCGGCTCGAGCGGCTGCCACTGCGGCAGCCACACCCGCCGGTCCTCCGCCACACACCACCACGTCGGCTTGGGCTACGATCGGCACACGTCCAGACGGCTCGATGTACGTGCCGTCCTGGACCATGGCAGCCGAGTTGTCATCGCTGTGGGCATGCGGTACGGCAAAGGTCCACCCTACGGCTGCCGCAGCGCCCGCTTTGAAGAACCGTCGTCGGTCGCCCGTTCGATTCCCGGTCATCCCCCGCTCTCCCCTCGTCATCGATGGTACCATGCAGCGATACGAACCATCGGCCAGCATATTGGTCCACGGAACGTGTTCGGCAAGGCACCCGCAGCTTTTTGAGGACAAATCTACCTGATTCTGTTCATCGTAAGCGATCCAGTCCTAAGTTGGAAGACGCCTCGCTCCACCGGTTCAACGCCCACTTCCACCATGTCCCGTTTTCCGTCTCGACTCTTTACGCCTACGACTCGGCCCGATATCCTCGAAAGCATTCAAACCGTGTCCGCTACCTGCATGGATAAGGAAACCTCATGCGCTACATGACTCGATCGACACTGATCATCATCCTGCTGCTACTGAACCCCTTCAGCACCGCCAAGGAGGTCGAACTCAAACCCCTGGATGCGGAGACCATGTGGCGTATGGCTCGTTTGGCCAGTCCGGCGATTTCACCCGACGGACGGCAGGCGGTCGTCGCGGTCACCCGGTACGACATGGACGACGACTCGAGCGTGACGAATCTGTTCTTGATGCCGACGGACGGGGGCGAGGCACGGCAACTGACAACGCACACAGGCAGCGATAGCAGCCCGACGTGGAGTCCCGACGGGAGTCATATCGCGTTCGTTTCCAAACGAGACGACGACCAGCAGCGTCAGATCTATGTGATCCCGTTGGCAGGCGGGGAAGCTCGGCGCGTGACCGAGTTGCCGACCGGCGCGCTGGCGCCGCAATGGTTTCCTGATTCGCAGCAACTGGCGTTCATCAGCCTCGTCTGGCAAGACACCGACGATTGGCAGGAGATGGCGGATCGGCTGAAGGCGGAAAAGGACTCGCGAGTGTCGGCCAAGGTCTGGGATGCGGCGCCGATCCGGTATTGGGATCGCTGGCACCAGGAGCGGCGTCCCCATCTGTTCCGCGTGTCTCGCCAAGGAGGTCCGGTACAACCGATCACCGTGGGTTCGGGGATTCACTTGCCGATCAGCGAGCCGGGGGTCAGCCATTTCGATATCTCGCCCGATGGCCAGGAGATCGCCGTGGTGGCTGATTCCGACCCGACGGGCGTCGAGTCCAATTTGGACATCTATCTGGTGCCTGCCGAGGGTGGCGAGGCGCGGAACGTGACCTCGGACAATCCGGCACCGGACTTCTCGCCCGCGTACAGTCCCGACGGCCAATGGTTGGCCTATTCGCAACGTCAGATCCCCGGGTTCTATGCCGACCGGGCGCGGCTTGCGCTGTACCATCGTCCGTCGGGCGACCGCCAAATCCTGACAGAAGACTTCGACCGCACGGTCAGCGGGGCGCTGTGGGATGCGGACAGCAGCCGGTTGTACGCCACCGTGGACGATGCGGCCCATCATCGCATTTACCGAATCGATGTCCCCACCGGTCAGACTCGGGCGATCACCCAAGAGCACAGCTTTACCGATCCGCGATTGTCGGCTGATGGAGGCGTGCTGATCGCGCTGCGGCAGAGCTTTACCGAACCGCCAACGCTGGTTCGCGTCGATCCGGTCGGGGGCGAAGTGACCCAACTGTCCACGTTCAACGATTCGCTTCTGGCAGACGTCACCTTCGGTCGTTACGAAAGCGTGACCTATCCCGGCGCCGACGACGCCCCGATCCAGATGTGGGTGGTTTACCCGCCCGGTTTCGACCCCGCCCGGCGCTATCCTCTGTACCTGCTCCTGCACGGAGGCCCGCATAACGGCATTCCGGACGGATGGCATTTCCGCTGGAACGCCCAAGTCTTTGCCGGCTGGGGATACGTTACGGCTTGGCACAATTTTCACGGCTCTAGCGGGTTCGGCCAAGAATTCGCCGACTCGATCAACCCCTACCAATCCGAACTGCCCTACCGGGACACGATCGAGGCCGCACGATGGTTTGCAGCTCAACCCTGGATCGATCCGGATCGCATGGCGGCGGGCGGCGGCAGCTATGGCGGATACCTTGCCTCGATCCTGCTGGGCCGAGAACACCCGTTCCAGACCCTGGTGGCCCATGCGGCCGTCTTCAACTGGTACACCCAATACGGTGCCGATTACGGAGCCGGCCGACGGCGGTTTGGCGAGTTCTGGGAGGACGTGGAACACTACCAGAAGTCGTCCCCGCATTTCGGAGCGGCCAATTTCAACACGCCCACGCTCGTCATCCACGGCCAACTCGACTATCGTGTGCCCTTGAATCACGGCGTGGAACTGTTCAATATCCTGCAGAATCGCGGCGTCCGCAGCCGCTTCGTCTATTATCCGGACGAGAACCACTGGATCCTGAAACCCAACAACTCACTGCACTGGTACCGCACCAAGCAGCAGTGGCTGGACGAGTTTCTTCGTTAGGGTGGTTCGACGGGCAGTTGACCAACGAACGGGGACGGCTAGCGGGCTGGGCGTCCCTAGGCCTCGGTAGCAACCTGGTACTGCTGGCGGATCCTGGATCTGGCACGGAACACAGAAACGGTGGCGACGGGTTACCCATCCTGAGCTTGCGGGCTACGATGCTTTTTTGATGGGGCCCTGCGGGGTGCGTAGATTGAACAACCCGAAGATCTCGTCTTGGGTCAGGCCCGCGTTGCTGGGGGTCGAGCCGGTTTCCGAGAAGATCGCGTCGAACAATTCCCGCTTCTCCTGCAGGATCTGATTGATCCGCTCTTCAATCGTTCCCAGGGTCAGCATGCGAGTAACGGTGACCGAACCGACGACGCCGATCCGGTGCGCTCGGTTGATGGCCTGATCTTCGATCGCCGGGTTCCACCAGCGGTCGAACAAGAAAACGTAGCGGCAGAATTGCAGGTTCAAGCCCACGCTGCCCGCCCCGTAGCTCATCAAGATCACGTGCTTGGA
This sequence comes from Planctomycetaceae bacterium, assembly GCA_007695205.1. GTDB lineage: Bacteria > Planctomycetota > Planctomycetia > Pirellulales > Pirellulaceae > SKKK01. The sequence goes on along the minus strand of REEF01000370.1, from coordinate 8,490 downwards.
CGCGTCGTTCTTAAAGCGGTCGATGACACTCTCTCGCTGCTTGGATGGGATCTTGCCGTGGTACTCCAGGGTGCCGAACCGGCGCAGGCTGTCGCGCAGTCGCTCCAGGCTGTGTACCCACTGGCTGAAGATGATCGCCTTTTGCCCGCTGGCCGCAACTTCTTCCAAGTCGGCTTCCAGCCGTTCCAGTTTGCAGCTTGCGCCGGTGGCCGGATCGAAGTTACAGATCTGTTTCAACCGCAACACCAATTCGAACACGTGTTGGATCGTGATGCCTTCGCCCATGTCCTCCAGCCGCAAAATGCCATCGTTTTCTGCGGTCTGGTAGGTCGCGTACTGCTCGGGCGACAGTTCCAATTCGGCGTCGCGAAACAGCTTGGGCGGCATATCCGTCAGGACCATGTCCTTGGTTCGGCGGAGGATATATTCGCGAGTGGCCTTGGCCATGGCGCGAGGCTTCATGCCTGGGGACAGGTAACCCTGGGACAGGAAATCGAAGATGCCGACCAGATCGTCGGGGCTGTTCTCGACGGGCGTACCGGTCATGGCCCAATTCCGGGTGCGAGGGATCGCGCGGACGACCTGGCTGGTCGTGCTGGACCGATTCTTGATCCGTTGCGCCTCGTCCAATACGACCAGATCGAAATGGCCTTGCGGGTCAACCACCAAGTCGCGATCGCGCATCAGCAATTCGTAGTTGGCGATCCGCACGGCCACGTCCAGATCGGTCCATTGCCATTGCCGCTTGGCCCGGTCGCCTTCGATGATGGCCACCGGGATCTCGGGAGCCCACAACCCGAATTCGCGCCGCCAGTTGCTGACCAGCGGCTTGGGGCAGATCAACAGCACTTTGCGCACCTCGCCGGCGTACAGCAGCAGACGGATGGTGCTGATCGCTTGCATCGTCTTGCCCAATCCCATCTCGTCGGCCAGGACGGCCGAGTAGCGGGGATACAGGAACGCGATCCCCTCGAACTGATAGGGGAACGGTTCGAAGGGGAATGCCAGTTCGTTGGAGGAAACCAACGATTCCAGCGAAGGCTGCAGGACGTAGTACAGCCGGTCTTGCAGTTTGATGACATCGCCGGGTGGCGCGATCCGCGTGGCTTTCTCGTGTGTGGGCTTCTCGTGTTTCGCCTCCGGTCCCGAGGAAGGCCCCCGGTTGGTCGGTGATGCCTTACGATCCGCCTGTGGCATCCAGGACGGGGATTCCGGAAAGGTAAAACTGCGGACGGTGACCTTCGGACGCCGCAGTCGCACCGAGACCGTGCCGGGCAGTGCCGCATCGATCGAAGCACGCTTGATGCCAATCTTCGGCGCGCGGTTCAGTAACGTTGCCCAGCCAGTAGCGAAGATCGACGCCGACAACGACAAGTCCACCGATTCGACCTCGATCGGTAACGCGTCACGGGTCGGGAGTTCACTGTCCGGCCAGTCTTCCCAGGGATGATGTTGGTACTGCATGCGTTGGGGTCTCGGATGGGCTCAGCGAGCGGCGCGGCGTGCTTCTTCGATCGCTTCCCGAATGCGCCCGAAAGGTTCGCTCAGATCAAAATCGTCAGCATGTGATTGCCAGTGGCTGACAACGTGCGATTCATCTCCGGCATGAGCCTGGGGAACCGCCAATTGCCATGGCCCCAAGCGAAAACGTTGCAAACGCATCGACCCGCTGGGCGCTGGCGTCGGGTGGGGGGCGTCAATGCGAGCCGTCAAGTCCGACGACGACGCGTTCGGTTCGGACTCGGCTCCGACGTACACAACGGGCACCTTCGTTAACGGCCGTAGCGCCAAAGCGGGCTCGACGTCCGTAAACACCAGCGCGGGAGCCGCGCTCAGCCGTTCCATCAAGGCGCGGCCGATCTGTTCGCCGTACAAATAAGGACGTAGCGTGGGGCCGTACAGGATCTCCTGAGCCCGATTGGGACGAACCGGCGCTGTACAGTGGAACTCCAATGGACGGCCGCTGATGTTCAACACCAGCAGGCCTCCGAACAGACTCTGATCCTCCTGTTCGCAAACGGTCAAAAAGCCAAGGTTCGAGGTTGCATGGTTCGTGGTGTCTGGCATCAGCTACTTTGCGGTTCCAGGTTTCTGATTCGACGACAACTCACACGGCTGGATAAGTTCATCGCGTCGGCGGGAATCGCCGGTGCGCACCGTCTTGATTGGAAAAACATCGGGTGAACCGACGCTGCGACTTTAACGCCCCTGCCGTTTGCACCGGGTTTCCCAGGATCGATCGGGAAGCAAAAATCGGCCCAAAGTATTCCGGTGACTCGACAAACGGCCGTTGCGCTGCCTATACTAGCGGTCGTGATGCCATCGGTGCTGGCACCGACGGCTTCGCTCCAAACGTGGTGCCATTCACCTTTCCTCCCGATCAGGATCATCGCCCATGTCATTCGACCCTCGAGCCCTGCCGCCCATGTTTCACATCGATGTCTCCGCCGAATCGGCAGCAAGTGAACCCCAAGCGGAAGGCGACAAACAGGACATTATGGTCAGCTTGCTGCGGCAGATCGTGGCAGGGCAAGAGAAACAGCAGGAATTGCTGGAAGAACTGGTCCATCACGCCGGCGCGCAACACAAGCAACGAGTCGCCGAGCTGGGGCAATGGAAAAAGGCGAACCCCGAATTGGCTCGCCGTTGCCGCACAGCGGCCGAGACCCTGGCGCGAGTCCAGAACGAATTCCTGGAACATCTGACCGACGAAATCGTTGATCATGAGCAAAACCTGCTGGATGGCGAGTTCATGCTGAACGAATTTGTGGACCGTTTTGGCCCGCGGTTGGCCCATTTGAACGGGGTGATTCAGGTGCTGGCCCAATTGAGCGTTCAATCCGAGTCGCCGAAAGCGGCCAAAAGGTAGTTTTTCAGGAGGGTTTGATCTATGTCTAACAGGGGACTTGGCCGGTGGTACTGGCGGAGTGTCGGTCTGGTGATCGGCACGGTCCTAGTCGGGTGCAGTCTTCCGTCTGGCGAGCCCGGCGGTCCAGCCGCAGGTCGGGATTCGGAGATCCGATTGGCATTCGTCACCAATGGTGTCGCGTCTTTCTGGAACGTGGCGGCAGCGGGCGTCAAAGCGGGGGAAGAAGAATTCGGGGTGCGATGCGATACGCTGATGCCCCAGGGAAACGCCGATCAGAAGCGGATGATCGAGGATCTGGTGGCGCGGGGCGTTCATGGAATCGCGGTCAGCCCGATCGATGCTGACAACCAGACGCAGGTGCTGAACGAAGCGGCCCAGCATACGGTGCTGATCACCCAGGATTGCGACGCACCCGACAGCGATCGGTTGTGCTACATCGGGATGGACAATTACATGGCGGGTCGGATGGCAGGCGAACTGGTCAAAGAGGCTTTACCCGAAGGCGGTAATCTGATGATCTTCGTCGGCCGACTGGAACAAGTCAATGCTCGTTTGCGCCGGCAGGGAGTCATCGACGAACTGATGGATCGATCCGTGGATCGCACTCGATACGATCCGCCCGGTGAAACGATTCGAGGCGAAAAGTACGTGATCCTGGACACCCGCACCGATGGATTTGATCCGGGCAAAGCCAAGGCACAGGCCGAGGACGCCATCGCTCGGTATCCGGATTTGGACGCGATGGTGGGGTTGTTCGCGTACAATCCGCCGCTGTGCCTGGCAGCGGTCGAGGAGGCCGGCAAGCTGGATCGTATTCGCGTGATCGGCTTTGACGAGGAGGAGGGCACGCTGCAGGGCATCCTGGACGGAAAAATTCACGGCACGGTGGTGCAGAATCCGTTCGAGTACGGTCGGCGGTCGGTCGAGGTCCTGAAGGCGCTGGTCGAAGGCGACTTTTCGGTAATCCCGGAAGATGCCTTCATCGACATTCCCGCTCAGCAGATCCGCCGCGACAACGTGCAGGAGTTCTGGGACGATCTGCGGGCGAAGATCGCGGCCTCGACAGCCGCAGGCGCACCATGAGCAAAGAGAACTCGAACGCGCTGCTCGAGGTCCGCTCGATCAGCAAATCTTTTCCCGGGGTGCGGGCGTTGACGGATGTCGACCTGCGACTGTACCCGGGCGAGGTCCTGGCCGTGCTGGGAGAAAACGGTGCGGGCAAGAGCACGCTGATGAAGATCCTGGCGGGCATCCAGCCGCCTGATACCGGCCAGATTCTGCTGGATGGCCGGCCCGTGCAAATCGAATCGGTCCGCACGGCTGGCGAGTTGGGAATCGCCCTGATCCACCAGGAGCTGAATCTGGCGGATAACCTGGACGTGGGCGCGAATCTGTTTTTGGGGCGCGAGCCGCGCTATCCGCTGGGGATCATCCGCCGCGCGGAGATCGATCGTCGATCGGCCGAGGTGCTGCAACAAGTCGGATTGGCACTGCCGCCGCGCACGCTGGTTGGGGCCTTGCCGATCGGCAAGCAGCAGTTGGTCGAGATCGCCAAAGCGCTGTCGATTAACGCTCGCATCCTGATCATGGATGAACCGACGTCCAGCTTGTCGAACAGAGAGGCGGAAACGTTATTCCAGGTGGTCAAGGACTTGCGGCAGCGGGGCGTGAGCATCATCTATATCTCGCATCGATTGGGCGAGGTCACGAAGCTGGCCGATCGAGTCACGGTGCTGCGGGACGGTCGCAATGCGGGCGAATTGGCTCGACACGAAATCGATCACGACCGGATGGTGCGCCTGATGGTCGGCCGAGATATCTCGCAGTTCTACGCGCGGCGGAATCATTCGACCGGTTCGGCGGCGCTGGAAGCTTGCGAGGTGGTGACGGAAGCCTTTCCCCAGCATCGGTTGAGCCTTTCGGTCCGATCGGGCGAGATCGTCGGCCTGGCCGGGCTGGTCGGGGCGGGCCGGACCGAACTGCTGCGAGTTCTGTTTGGCGTCGATCGGGCGCAAGGCGGCCAAATCTCCGTCGCCGCGCAACGTTGCTCGTTGCGCAGCCCGGCGGATGCCATCCGTGCGGGCATCGCCCTGGTGCCCGAAGATCGCAAAGCGGCCGGGTTGATCGTCCAAATGTCCGTGCGGCATAACTTGAGCCTGGCGGCAGTGCGGCGGCATCGGCGGATGGGTGCGCTGCTGAACCGCAGCTACGAACGAGAACTGGCCAGCGAGATGATCCAGCGCTTGAAAATCAGGACACCGCATGACGGCCAGGTGGTCCGGTATCTGTCGGGCGGCAATCAGCAAAAGGTCGTGCTGGGTAAGTGGCTGGCGTTAAAACCCCGCGTGCTATTGCTGGACGAACCGACGCGGGGGATCGATGTGGGCGCCAAGCAGGAAATCTATCAATTGATGGAACAGTTGGCGGCCGAAGGGGTCGCCATCCTGTTCGTTTCCAGCGAAATGGAAGAAATCTTGGGGATGGCCGATCGCGTGCTGGTGATGCACGAAGGCTGCCTGCGGGGCGAGCTGCACCGCGATCGATTGAGCGAAGAAAGCATCATGCGTCTGGCCACCGGTGGCCAGGCGGTTCCGGTCGACGCGTAGCTCTGGCGGAGTCTTGTTTGTCTGAGGCTGAGTATGAAAAAAATCCTGGGCATCTTCGGGTTGCTGGTCTTTGTGTGCCTGTTCACCTCGATCCTGAACCCGGATTTTCTGACGACCTACAATATCCAGAACACCCTGCGGCGTACGTCGTACTACGGCATCATCAGCATCGGGGCGGCCTTCGTGATCATTACCAGCGGGATCGATCTGTCGATCGGATCGGTGATCGGCTTGATCGGCTGCCTGCTGTCGCTGTCGTTGGCCGCGATGGGCCAGTTACCGCCCGGCGAGGCCTTGGATCGAACGTTCCTGCTGACCGGGTTGCTGATCTGGATCGTGGGTGCCACCTGGCTGCATACGATACCGTTCCGCGAAGGGATGCGGCACGGCTTGATGTGCATTGTCTTTCCGCCGTCCATGCTGATGTTCTTGGAGCATCATCTGCGCGATTGCCGCGGTCCCGCGTTGGTGTACGTCGCCGGACTGGTGACGATCCTGGTGGGTTTCTTGATGCCGACGGTACCGTTACCACCGGCTGTCAGCACGGCGTTGGTCGTGCTGTGGATGCTGGAGATCTCGGTGATGATGGGGCTGATCCACGGTTTCTTGATCACCCGAGTCGGTCTGCAGCCGTTCATCGTCACCTTGTGCGGGCTGTTGGTCTATCGCGGTCTGGCGCGATGGATCACCAATGACCAGACGCAAGGGTTTGGCCGCGACTACGAGGGGCTCCGCAGCCTGGCGACCGGGCGGCCCTGCACGATGTCCGCGTTGATCCTGGCGCTGGGCATCGGTCTGATCGTCTGGGCGCTGGTCCGCTGGTTCCGCCAGCGGCACGAACGAACGGTCAGCGTCTCGCCTTGGTGCCTGGCGGCGATCGGTGCCGCCGCCGTCACCGTGGGCGGGCTACATTACGCGCAGGACGTCGCGTCGCTGTCGCGGTGGCAGGCCACGTGGGCCCAGCTTGCCATGTATCTGGGCGGCGGGATCGGTTTGGCAATAGGGTTGATTTGGCTGAACATCGTGGCACTCTGGCACAGGCGGTGGAAGACGCTGGCGGCCGATGCGGTGGTAGCGGCCGGGTGCGCTGTGCTGACCCTGGTCTTGTACCGCCAGCAGGGAACGTCGGCCGATGGGATGGACAACTGGTTCTGGCCCTTGACGACCATCGTGGGATTGACGGCCGCGATCGGCGGTGCCGTGTACCTGCTGCAGGGACTGTGGCGTGACGCCTCGCTGGGGTTGCGATCGTGGGTGATCTGGACCATCGCGGCAGCAGTCTTCCTGATGACAGGGCTGACGCCCATGGATCGAGTCGAAGTCCCCATGCCGCTGCTGATCATGATCGCGTTGGCGCTGCTGGCGGGCGGCTTTTTGAACTACACGATCTATGGGCGTTACCTGCTGGCATTGGGACGCAACGAAGAAGCAGCCCGGTACAGCGGCATCAACACCCAGGCGATGGTCTTCATGGCCTACGTCATCTGTGCGCTGATGGCCGGGATCGCCGGCATCCTGTTCTCGCTGGATGTGAATTCCCTGCAACCGTCGGGACATGGCAGCTTTTACGAACTGTATGCGATCGCCGCCGCCGTGCTGGGCGGCTGCAGCCTTCGGGGGGGGGAGGGCTCGATCCTGGGTGTCGTGATCGGCGCTGCCGTGATGCAGGTGCTGTACAACGCCATCAATATCCTGGGCATCAGCACCCAACTGGAATTTGCCATCATCGGCGGCGTGATCCTGGCAGGCGTGGTGGCCGACGAGGTGCTGCGGCGCATCGCCGAAGAGCAAGCGTCCTGAGGCTGGAGACGCCAAGTCCTGCTCGGGTAAGCTTAACTTATCGGTGCGAGAACGCCGATGTTTAGGGAGACGACCCTTGTCGCCTGATCGCGTATTCACGATTTTTCGAACCTTTTGAGTCAGCGTAGCTTCATGCCGGAGTCAACCCGCACCTCCAGCACTGCGCGCGTTGCCAGCTTGCCCGACGTTGGCAATTGGTGCGCCGTTTCGTTGCTCGGCCAAGGCCGCTGGTCGCAGGTCTATCGAGCTCGACCGCGGGAAGCGGCTGCCGATGCACCAGCCGATTACGCGATCAAGCTGGCCGCCCCCGTCATTGACGAGGATATCGATACCGCTCGACGATTGCTGATGCGCGAAGCACTGCTGGCCCAAGCCGTTTCCCACAAGCATCTGACCAGCGTGCTGTCCTCGCGTCTGAACCAGTCTCCTTACTATCTGGTCATGCCCTACCTGGAGGGCAGCACGCTGGAACAACTGCTGAAGCGGCATGGCATGATCGCCACCCCGTTGGCTCTGTGGATTGCTCGGCAGACCGCCGAAGCAGCCGCGGCCCTGCATCGACACGGATGGCTGCACGGTGACATCAAACCCAGCAATCTGTTCATCGCCGACGAGGGTCATGTGATCCTGCTGGATCTGGGGCTGGCTCGTTCGTTCGGCGACGGACAGATCGGCCCTTGGCCGTTGGCAGGTACACTGGCCTACCTGCCGCCGGAAGCTTACGCATCGATCGTCGATCTTCAACCCGCATCTGACGTGTATGCATTGGGGGTGACCCTGTACCGCATGCTAACCGGCCGTTTGCCGTTCGAGGTCCGTCAACCGGCCGAATTAGCCGAGGCGCATCTGCACGATACGCCACCCGATCCGCGCCAGTTTCATCCACGGTTGGCCGTGCCCGTTGTCCAATTGGTCTCCGCCATGCTCGCAAAGCGACCTCATCGGCGTCCGAGTATGGAAGCCCTGATCCGTGAACTCAATCGCCTGGAGATCCTAACCTTTCCCCGTCGCAACGCAGCTTAATACAAGCAGCCGGAACCACCTGCCAGTAGACGCTGCCAATAGGTGCCAATAGGTGCCACCCACCTATTGTAATAGGTGCCACCCACCTATCACTTCACAGCACTGCCTCAACACGCCATACGACCTTAGCCCTTTTAGGTTGCTTTCGGAAAGAGTTCGCTGGAGTTGTTGCCAGGGAGCAACAGGAATGTG
>REEF01000078.1 GCA_007695205.1 Planctomycetaceae bacterium | reverse complement strand
CTGACCCTCTCCGGGCACACCTTATTCTCCGAGTTTTCAGCGTGCCCTCCAAAGGGTCAGACCCTTTTTCTGGCAGAGTTTAGCCTCGCACGACCAGCTTGATCTCCGTCACCCCGGCTTTCTTCAGTTGGTCGATAATGGTCGTCAGATGTTTGTAGGGCAGGTCTGCGGAAGCGAGGATTTTCGCAGCGCCGTCCATGATCTTGACCCAGTATGTAAGCTTTGTCTCTGCGGCATCCGAATTCGGTACCAGGACACGAAGGGAGATCTTCTCGCTTCCCGCATCCCGCAACGCAGTAATCGTCGCACGCACAAACTTGTGTTCGGTTCCCTCGGCGATCTGCACGACGGCCGAATCGCCAGCGAGCTGAACTTTCCACTGTTGTTTTTCCGCCGTATCTGCCGCAGACTCCGCAGCCAAACTGCCGCACAGGATCAAAGCAGGTACGACCGGTAAAAGCATGCGAGTGAACATGAATGCACCTTTTCTTGACGAAGCCTAAGCGATGATTTCGTGGGCGACGTGGCCGAAGACGTCGGTCAGACGGAAGTCTCGGCCTTGATGTCGTACGGTCAGCCGGGTGTGGTCGATCCCCATCAAGTACAGGATGGTGGCGTGCAGGTCGTGGACATGCATCGGGGCTTCGATGGCGTTGTAGCCCAGTTCGTCGGTCGCTCCGTAGGTGATGCCGGGCTTGATGCCGCCGCCGGCCATCCACAGGGAGAAGCCCCTGATATGATGATCGCGGCCGGTGCCTTGAGCCATCGGGGTTCGGCCGAATTCGCCGCCCCAGATCACCAGGGTGTCGTCCAGCATACCCTGCTGCTTCAAGTCTTTGATCAGGGCGGCCGATCCTTGATCGGTCAGCTTCGAGACCGCTTCGATGCCGCCCTTGACGTTGCCGTGATGGTCCCAGCCCCGATGGTACAACTGGACGAAACGCACGCCGCGCTGGACCAGTCGGCGGGCCAACAGACAGTTCGAGGCAAACGAGCCATCTCCGCTGCGACTGCCGTACATGTCCAGCACATCCTGAGGCTCGTCCGACAGATCCATCAGTTCGGGAACACTGGTCTGCATACGAAACGCCATCTCGTACTGGCTGATCCGCGCGGCGATCTCAGGATGCTCGACCGCTTGGCCGTGCCATCGGCTCAACTGCTGAACCGTGTCCACGACATCCCGTTGTTGCGAATCGCTGACTCCTTGGGGCGAACGCACGTACAGCACCGGGTCGCCCTGCGAGTGGAAGGGAACGCCCTGGTACCGGCTGGGCAGGAATCCGCTGTGCCACTGGCGGGAGGCGATCGGTTGGCTCTGACCGCCGCCGACCGAGGTCATCACGACAAAGCCCGGCAGGTTGTCGCATTCGCTGCCCAGACCGTACAGCAGCCAGGATCCCATGCTAGGTCGCCCGGAAATGGTGCTGCCGGTATTCATGAAGGTATGCGCCGGGTCATGATTGATGGCTTCGGTCTGCATCGATCGGATGATGCAGATGTCGTCGGCGATCGACCCCATGTGCGGGAAGACCTGGGCGATCTCTTGTCCGGATTCCCCCCAGCGTTGGAACGGATGCTGGGGTGCCATGCATTTCAATTCGCGATTTTGCAGTTGAGCGATCGGTTGGCCTTCGGTCAACGAGGCGGGCATGGGTTGACCGTCCAACTCGGCCAATTTCGGCTTGTAATCCAGGGTCTCCAGGTGCGAGGGCCCACCGGCCATGCAAAGGAAGATCACGGATTTCGCGCGAGGCGTGTAATGCAGCGTCCGGAGCGCTGCGGGCCAGGGATGCTTCTCGGGATCGGCGGGTGCCGCGAATAGTTGCGGGTTGAACAGGGTCGCCAGTGCGGCAGCGCCCAGTCCTTGCGAGGCGGCACCCAAAAAATCACGACGATGATGTAACCAGCTCGGTCGATGCATAGGGTTCATGGCACACAGCTTTCTGTCAATAACGGAAGATGGTTTCAGGCAGATTCAACAGCACACGGGCCACGGAGGTCCACGAGGCCAGTTCGGCCGGATCGAGATCCTCGGCACGCGGCCAATCGCCAACACTCAACAGCCGCTCTGCCGACGGCACGTCCTGCCGGAAGTCTTGAAGATGCCGGTCTCGCAACTCGGATAGCACCTGACGTTCGTCGTTCGACGGCATTCGATTCAACGCTCGACGAAAGGCGAAATCCAGTCGCTGATCCTCGTCGGAACCTCCGTCGCGAACAATAAGCTCGGCGAAAACACGAGCCGCTTCGACGTACGTCGGGTCGTTCAGCAGGACCAGGGCTTGCTGAGGCGTATTGGAGCGGGGGCGTCGGGCCGTGCACTCCTCGCGGCTGGGCGCATCGAAAGCCAACAAGCTGGGATGCAAGAACGTCCGCTGCCAATGCGTGTACAAGCCGCGACGATAAAGTCCGTCCCCCCGATCGTTGGTCCATTGACGAGTTGGAAAGTTCAGGTGCGCCCAGTATCCTGCCGGTTGATATGGCTTGACGCTCGGGCCGCCCTGCCGTTCGACCAGCAGTCCGCTGATCGCCAGCATCGAGTCGCGTACCATTTCGGCATCTAACCGAAATCGAGCCTGTCGAGCCAACCAACGATTCTGCGGGTCACGTTGCCGCAACGACTCGTCGGCCAACGAACTCTGCCGATACGCGGCGCTGCTGACCATCAACC
>REEF01000773.1 GCA_007695205.1 Planctomycetaceae bacterium | reverse complement strand
GTAGAAAAATTCTTAGGTAACACCCCCAAGAACAGAAATTTTCTGCTTTTCACTGGGCGCTTGCAGAATTCATTTGCGATCAGCCCGTGGGCAATTCTCAAATGAGTGTGTACACATGAACAGTTAACTTTAAATCCGTCCACTAGCTGTCAGAACGTAGGCTTGGCGGAAGGTGAAGAATTGCTCTTCTTATAGGTGATGTGACGGCGGCTAGTTTTGGCTCGTTTCTTCCTGTTCCTAGGAGAAAAAGCCCATTTCTTCCTCGTGTCACAACTACTCAAGTCTCTTTCCCCCCAGTTTGGTCTGGCCGACGGTCAGTTGCTTTCCGCGGATTTCGACGTCAATAACCTTTAGGGTGAATTGTCCCGCATCGAAAGGAGCAATGCAATGGTGGCGAACCAAAAATGAAATGCATTATCGGGCGGCATGATACTCCCCGAGAGTGGCAAGAATCTTCTGGAGCGAGCCTGGGATACCCTGCTGGCGGAGGGGTTCGCTGAGGCGGTGGTACGACGGTATGGGAAGTGCCATTCGGGGCACGCCTTGGGGAAGTGCCATTCGAATCAGCCCTTGTGTTCAGTCTTCAAAGGTTGTAAACACACGATGGGGGCAGAACGAACGCACACAAACCGAAGACGCCATGCCCAGTCCTCCACGAAGCCTCACGCATCACCCAAAGGCAGTCCTGATTCAGTAATGCGTTGTTCCACGAGAACTCGTATCGGCAAACACCAAACCAAGCGACGCGGCCAGTTGCGGCGTTTGCCATCCACAGACAAGGAGATTTCCGATTGGCAAGCAGGATGATCGATGGACCGATCCAAGATCGCGTAATCCGGACCGAGCCGTCCAATCGGAAGGACAGTTCCTCCAGCCGAAAGAGTCGTCTGAACATCGGCGGAATGGTGCGCTATTGCTTGATGTTTGGGATTCATGATGGCGTTCATGGTAGCATTTTGTGGACTTGGCATGAAGTTGAGGCAACCGGCCGAAGATGTCTTGACGCCTGAACGCGGAACGGTCGAAGAGGTCGCCGTGTGAACTGCAGCCAGTGGCGTTTCTACGCCTGGCCGGCGGCGGATGGGCGTTCGATTCGAGGGACGAGCGGGAGCGGGGAAGACGGGGGCGATCGAAGGCGCCGGGGGACCGAATTTTGGCGGGGGGACGGGAGGCTTCCGAATTTTGGCAAATTCGGCTACAGGGCGACGGGGGATTTGGTTGGTTGGTATTTTTTTCGTAGGGTGTCCAGTTCGTCGATGATGGCTTGACGTAGGTCGGCGGGTTCCAGGACTTCGGCGTCTTGGCCGAAGCTGAGGATCCAGCTTGTTAACTCGACGGTGCCAAATACCTGGAATTCGATGGTCAGGCTGCCGTCGCGATGATCGATGATCTGCTGGCTGGGATGCACGTCGTACGTCACCGGTTCGGTGGCTCGCTGTGACTGGTACGTGATCCGGACGACTCGACGGTCCTCGATCCCGACCAGCAGACGGTCCAGGATCTCGGCATGCGCCGAATAGTCGGTGACGCCGAACGATGTCTCGTAGAAAGCGTCGCCCACATGGTCCGGATAACGCAGGATCTGGCTGCCCAGCGAGCTGCGGATCTTGGCCAACGCCCGCTCGGCGGCTTCTCCGACAAACGTGCCGTGCAGCGGCTGGAGGAATTTTCTGCCCAAGTACAAGGCCAACGCTTCGTCAAACGTGAAGGCGACATTGGGGTTGCCCCAGGCAGGGTCCTGTCGATAGGACTTACGGCCGTAGATGCCGATGGTCTCCTCGACAGGAAAACCGACCGTCGTGAACGTCACCAAGTCACGCCGGATGGTCTTCTGACTGACTTCCAACTCGTCGGCCAACTCGCTGACGGTCCATCCACCGTTGTGAACCGCTGATCTCACGATCATAGCAGATCCGCCGGGCGGTCGCCGGAGAATATGGTTTTCATCGGAGAACTGCTGGCGTCTGCGGGTTGATCGAAGGACCGGTATCTGGCCTTGCCGCGTGCCACCCAGGGCGTGGACGTGATGGTGTCGTTCCGCGAACGGAAACGGGCCGTCCAGGCGATCCGCGATGCCTGGCCGAATCTGATCGTCCGCGAATTGTCGCAAATGGTTCGGTTCCTGGATCCAGTGGGGGCAGGGTACGACGGTCGACCGAAAGTGGGGATTGATCTGATGCAGGCAGAGCCCCCGTTCGGCGCCCGGGGGATGCAAGCAGAGCCCCCGTTCGGCGCGCGGGGGATGCAACCAAAACCCCCGTTCGGCGCCCGGGGGATGCAAGCAGAGCCCCCGTTCGGCGCCCGGGGGCTACTGGGACGATTCTGAACCGGCACGTCCTGTTCGATCGGGAGACTCGACACCGCTTCCCGACGCTCGAAGCCGCCCTGGTCGCCAAATACTCAGCCATCGTGTCGCCGCACCAGGATGTGGAAAAACGGGAATATGATGCGGGTGATTTCCGGCGCATGCTGCCAGCCAAATGACAGAAAAATGGGATGACAGAAAAATCCTAGGCTTTGTCATCTTAGCCCAACGTTGCATAAAGGGCTCTCGTAGGACGGATTGGCAATCCGTCCCACAGGGTCGTTTGAGACAACATTGGGCAAACAAGCGGGCAGCCTATCCTGAGAGCAGACTGCCCGCCCTGTTTCGTTGCCTTGCCTTTTACAGCATTTTTTTCA
>REEF01000803.1 GCA_007695205.1 Planctomycetaceae bacterium | reverse complement strand
CGAGCGGCGAGGATTCGGGGCCCATCGTTCGCCGCGAAGTAGGAACAAAACGGGAGCAAAGACACTGGTCTTGACACACGCAAATTGAACACGCCAGGTCAGACCCCCTTTCTGACAGAGCCTAGGCAACAGAGGAAATATGTGGCCACGCTCACTGCGATTAAGTATACTTGAAGGCTGAGGTCGATAAATGACCACAGCATCCGTAGCTTTTAGTCACTGAAATGCTCTTCCGCTCGAGCCCTACGAGGTTGGCATCGATGAAACGGACAACTCGTCTAATCCTAGTTACCGCGATCTGTGGTATCATGCAGCTCTACACCGGCTCGTCCTGGGGGCAGGGCGTCCGCCAGTTAGCGCCAGGTATCGTACGGGTGATTCCTCCCGAACCGAACGAGGAGGAAACCTATCTGGGGCCTGTCGAGCTTTCGGCATTGACTCAATTCGAATGGGAGCCGAATTTCTCGCCGCCGACGGCGACGTTGCGCTCCAAGGCTTCGCAAGTCACATTGCGACACAACATCTGGAACCTGGAGTTTGCCTTCAAGCCACTGCGGATGGTCCATGTCGATATCCCGCAAACCACCGGCAGGATGCAACGGAAGTTGATCTGGTACATGGTTTATCGAGTGAGAAACCTAGGTGGGCACTTAACGCCTGTTCCGGTAGAAGACGAGCATGGATTGCGGACGTACACGAGCCAGCGTGCCAACGAAATCATGAATATCGGTGCCGCACAGCCAACCGCATCGGTGCGATTCTTCCCCCATTTCGTGCTGGAAAGTCGACAGGTCCGCAAGGCCTATCTGGACACGATCATCCCGGTAGCGATTCCCGTCATCGAAATGCGGGAAATGCGAGGCGGCAAACTCTATAACTCGGTGGAGATCAGCCAAGTTCCCATCCAGGTGGGCAGCGCCGATGATGATGAAGAAAATGCCGTGTGGGGTGTGGTCACTTGGATGGATGTCGACCCGAACATCGATTTCTTTTCCATTTATGTCCAGGGATTGACCAACGCATTTCGGACCGAACGGACGGAGGACGGACAATCGGTTCATCGCATGAAGACGCTGCAATTGAACTTCTGGCGGCCTGGGGACAGCGTCTACGAACACGAAGGCGAAATCCGGTACGGAATTCGAGCGGTTGCCGATCGGGAGGAACAGACGCACATTTTGAACTGGTATGGGGTCGACAAGCGGCTTGATCATCTGTGGATCTATCGCTAAAATCCAGGGTTCCAATACGGGCTGGATGGTGAAATCCAGCGAATCCATGCAGACTTTTAGACAGGGTAATTGGTCAAATGGCACATAAAAAAGGGCAAGGTTCCAGCCGCAACGGTCGCGATTCGAACGCTCAGCGGCGTGGTGTCAAACGATACGGCGGTCAGGCAGTACGAGCCGGAAATATTTTGGTCCGTCAGGTAGGCACTCGATTTCACGCGGGTGCCAACGTGGGCATGGGCAATGACTATACGCTGTTCGCGGTCGCAGACGGGGTGGTTCACTTCGATCGCGAAGGGCGTCGCGTCAACGTCATTGCGGCCAATTAAAACGCCTCCCAAAGGCTTTCGATCCGTTTTGGGGACGCCCTGCTGAGGCGTCCTTTTTTGTTGATGTTTGTCGATCGAGTTGAAATCGAGGTCCAAGCAGGTGACGGCGGAGCTGGCTGTGTCAGCTTTCGCCGCGAGCGCTACGTGCCGCGCGGTGGCCCAAACGGGGGTGACGGCGGTAACGGCGGCAGCGTGGTGGTGGTGGCCGAGCCGGGGGTGGACAGCTTGGTCGCGTTGGCTCATCGCAAGTTCTGGCGAGCGGAGCGGGGCACCCCCGGTCAGGGCTCGAACAAACACGGCCGAAGTGGCCAGGATCTGATCATCCATGTGCCGCCCGGCACCGTCGTGATCGACGCCAAGCACGGTTTCGTGCTGAAGGATCTGACGCGACCCAACGACCGCATGACCGCCGCGCGAGGCGGGAAGGGCGGCTGGGGTAACACCCGTTTTAAGTCCTCGACCAATCAGGCACCACGCCAAAGCACGCCGGGCGAGGAGGGCGAACGCCGTCGATTGATCTTCGAGTTGAAGGTGATCGCGGACGTCGGCTTGATCGGTAAGCCGAACGCTGGCAAGAGCACGTTGCTGAGTCGTCTGTCGCGAGCCCGCCCGGAGATCGCCGATTACCCGTTCACGACCAAGCATCCCAATCTGGGCCAAGTCACGATTGACCTGGACCGATCGTTCGTCATGGCGGACATCCCGGGGCTGATCGAGGGGGCTCACGCAGGTGTCGGATTGGGGCACGAATTCTTGCGGCATGTCGAGCGTGCGGGGATTCTGGTCCATTTGATCGAGCCGATGCCGATGGACGGCAGCGATCCGATCGAAAACTATCACGCGATTCGCAACGAGCTGCGACGATACAATCCCAAACTGATCCAGCGTCCTGAGATCGTTGCCATCACCAAATCCGAATTACCGGGCGCTGCCGACCTGCGTGATCGGCTGGCCGAGCAGTTAGAACGCGACGTGCTCTTGATCTCGGCCGTCACCGGCCAAAACCTGAATCGGCTGACAGCCGCCATCGTCCGCCATCTGCATCCTGACGATGGCTAAGCATCGGCAAAAGAATAACTGTCGGATTTCGTATGGTGGTACCCAATGCGAACGGGGTCGGGAGTCGT
>REEF01000382.1 GCA_007695205.1 Planctomycetaceae bacterium | reverse complement strand
GCTGCAGACGGTTCTGCAGTTCCTGCTTGCGTTGGCCGTCGGGCATCGCGTCCAGGCCGTGTTGGATCAACTGTTCGCCTAATTGCCGCGTGGCCGGCGAGGCGTAATCGACCAGGTACTCTTGCAGCGTGGTCAGGGCGTTCGGCGTACACAGCCGCTCGATGAACCCCGGAACCGCAAACTCCATGAATTGTTCCCCGGTGCGACCCAACCGGTAACAGGCCGTGCAGAAGCTGGGGATGTAGCCGTCGGCCAGCAATTGCGCCACCACCTCGTCCAACGTCCGCACGTCGCCCAATTCGAACTGCTCGCGCTCGCAAACCTGCTGCTGGGCGTCGCCGGCTTCGGTGTATCCGCCCAGCTCGATGCGGCTGCCTGCGTCGATCTGCGACACGCCGAAGCCCAGCAACGTCTGACGCACGTCAGCCGGTTCGCGGGCCGTCAGGATCATGCCCGTATAAGGAACGCTCAACCGCAAAATCGCGACCAGCCGCTTGAAGTCATCGTCGCCGACCAACCAGCGGTCGTCCAGTTGCACGCCGGACGCCGGACGCAGTCGCGGGAAGCTGATCGTGTGCGGGCCACAGTCAAACTTGGCCATCAAGTGCCGCGAGTGGCTCACCAGACCCAGGACTTCGAAACGCCAGTCGTACAGTCCGAACAGCGCCCCGATCCCGACGTCGTCACAGCCGCTCTCATAAGCTCGGTCCAACGCATCCAGCCGCCACAAGTAGTCCGATTTTCTCGTGCCCGGCGGATGGACCTCACCATACGTGCCGTGATGATACGTCTCCTGGAATACCTGGTACGTTCCGATCCCGGCTTCTTTCACGATACGAAAACCGTCGTGATCCTGCGGCGCGGCGTTGATATTCACGCGGCGGATCTCGCCCTGGCCGTCCTTCACCGCGTAGACGGCTTGCACCGTGTCCGCGATGAACTCAGGCGAATACCGAGCGTGTTCGCCGAACACCAGGATCAGCCGCTTGTGCCCCTTTCGTTCTAGGGCCGTGACCTGAGCCTGGATCTCCGGCGAGTCGAGCGTGCGGCGGATCGCAGCCTGGTTCCGCGCGCGGAAACCGCAATAGGTGCAATCGTTCACGCAGTAGTTGCCGATGTACAGCGGTGCGAACAGCACGATACGGTTACCGTAGACGTCGCGTTTCAGTTGCTGGGCGGCGGAAAAGATCTCTTCGATCAGCTCCGGCGACGAAGCGTTCAACAGCACGGCCGTTTCTGCTTCGGTCAGCGGTTCTTTGGCCAGGCTTTTGGCGATCACATCGCGGACCGCCCCCGCATCGGCTGGTCGGTCCAACAGGTTTTGCAGATAGAACTCGTCGATAAAGTCGTAAGCACCGGAGCTGAGCTGCGGGCTGGCGGTCGGCAGGAGCATAGTCATGATCTCACTCGGTTTTTTTGAGTTTGTTTTCGTTGGGGCTAGCAAACGGCGTGCCGGTGAACGAGTCGAGCAAATCTTGTGCCGAACTGCATTGCCCTCGTCCCCTTTTGCCGTGGTTGTGGCGTTTGAGTCCGGTACGCCCGCTAAGCATCGGCAAAGAAATAACTGTCGGATTTCGTTTGGTGGTACTCAGCGCGAACGGGGTCGGGAGTCGTTTTCGGGCAACAACGAACCATGTGGAAAACGCTCTCTCCGAAAACGACTCCCGACCCCTTCCGCAAAACGCGACAGTCATTCATTTGCCGATGCTAAGCTCTGTCTGAAAACGGGTCAGACCCTTTGGAGGGCGCGCTATCAACCGGGAAATACGTCGTGCCTGGAGACGGCCCGACCAGTTTTCCAGTCTTCTGCTCTTGCCTTCTTTACGCCCCTACGGCTTCGGCGAACAGGCGGCGCAGCGACAATTCGAATCCGGGCAAGACCGGTTCGCCGCGAAGACTGCCGTCCTCCGCAATCACGTCGCACTGCTCCACGCCCGTGTACGAGCTGGCCATTCGCGTCTGTGGATCGATGTACCAAACCAGCCGGACGCCGGCGGCAAAGTATTCTCGTAACTTGCGGTCCAATTCTGCGGCGGTATTTCCCGCGGAAAGCACCTGGACGGCCAAGTCCGGAGCTACGGGCAGAATCGGGTAGTCTGCCAGCCGTCGGCTTCCCAGCCGCTCCCAACTGACGAACGACACGTCCGGAACGCGAACCTGTCGGGGCTGGATCCGCAACAAGCCGTCCGGTCCCAAGAGCACGCCCATTCTGTGCTCTTGCAGGTACATCTTCAAGAAGAAGGACAAGGTGATCGCCACCGCCGATTCGTAGGTCCCCATCGCCTTCTGCACCAGTACGCGATCGATCAACTCGCAGATTCTGCCCGTGCGCGATTCCGCCTCTTCGGCATCTTGTTCGGTTGCCGTGCCGGGCGCGGGGCACATGCGGATTCTCTCCGGCGGGATGCCGCCGAGTTGATCGAGCAAATCAGCGACAGTCTCGACGCTCGACGAGTGCGAAGATGGTGCGGTCGCGACGGTCATCAACTGGGTTCCCTACTGCTTGGCTCCGGCTACACAGATCACCTCATTCTAGTGGCGTTGACATCCGGCGGCAATGGGTTTCTAGAGTCTTCACCTGTAGGATGCGTGCACGGTGCGCGCATCTTTGTAGGTTGGGACTCCGTCCCGACCGGGTCGGGTCGGGTCGGAGACCCAACCTACGTTGGTTGCGGCCGGAGGCCGCGT
>REEF01000441.1 GCA_007695205.1 Planctomycetaceae bacterium | reverse complement strand
ATCAGGATCTTGCGGAAGAAGCAGGCGGAGCAGCGGGCGCTGCGGACGAAGACCGCGCGGCTGCGCCAGGCAATGGTATGCTCTCAGGAAGCGGATCCGGCGGCAACGCTCCGCTGGAACGAACGCTTGGAGTCCATCTACGGGCAACTGAGCGGCGAGGAGCAAATGCCCGGCATGTACCGCCGCGCCCGGTACCGGTGGTCTGAAATCGCCGGCCTGATGAACAGCTCCCCGGCCCGGCTCCAAAAACGCTTCGAACGGGCCATCCGCCGCGTGCGGGGACTGCTGGAGCCATGATTTCAAGCCGTAGATCGTCCCGCCATTTCGTAGCGGAGAAAGAAACGGCTACCCGCCCAGAGCGGTGGCCGCATGTGATCGCGTTTTTTTCATGTGCCTTGCTGTTCCTTGGGCTTTGATTCCGCGAACTGACTGGATTTGGCGATGGATCGTATCGCCCAACCGAGGGCCAGCAGCGCTGCTCCTGCCGCTAATGCGAGAAACCAGCGGCGAGGCGAAGGAGAACGATCGATCACTGGTTCGGGAAATCCGTAGTAGCTCAACGTGAAGATTGCTTCGTCCACCGCTTGGCCGAAGCGAATCTCCCGAAAGCGTTCCTCACGTCGTAGCGCCCACTGCCCCTCGATCTCATCAAATCCGAGAACTCGTGTGACCACCGGGATGCCATCAACCTCGTCCGCGTATTCGAAGACATCCTTTTGCCGGCCATGATCGTCTTCGTAAATAACCTGCAAACAATGCCCCAGCTCGGCATCCAGGAATACGGTGTTCACGACGGGCGTTGGTTGACCGCCGGCTGCAACAGAAAACGTCGTGCTGAACTTTGCCACTTTCACCGGGGCGCCATTGAGCCAATCATCGCTCCAAGTCATTATTTCAGTTTCCGGATCGCGTGCGACCTCCAGAAAGCTGCGGCCAGCGCGAAACCGTGCAAAGGAACCTGCGAGCGCAGACGCTTCAAAACGCATCAACGGATGCCGCCGAAGATGCAGGATTTCAATATGCAAGCTATCGCTGCCGGCGTTTCCCGTCAGCACAAATCTGTACATCGGATTCGAGACCAAGAGACTCGCAAAGTTGTCCTCATGTGGAAGCGTTGCCCCGGACTGCCACTCTGCGGCATCGCTTTGCTTTAGTGGTTCCGATAATCCGAAGGCAGTCGAATGCGTATTCAAGCCGAGAAATACTACCCGGTGAAGACTCCCTCGGACCTCACCGCTGGCCGAATACTGAAACAGTAGCCTCTCCGCCTTGCCTCCCGACAGAAGTAGCTGCGAAAACTTCTCGTGATGGCTCTCGCAGAACTCAACAAACAGCTCGCGTGGTTGCTGCGAAAAACACGCACGCCCACAAATCAAGCTTGCTGTCAATAAGGCAATTGCAAACACACCGGTCTCTGTAAGCTTCGGGATAGTCATCAGCTCTCTTCCCAGTCACCTAGGGGGTTCCAGAACTTCAGCGGTGCGACGTGCTTTCGTCAGGAACGGTTCGAATATTTCCGAAAGGTTCCTTCTCAATGGATGGTCCTTGCGATGCAACTCGACGAACTGGACCGGTGCCTCATGCACATGGTGGGAGTCAGGTTAAATGACAGTACAATACCCCCACCCCCTGCATGAGGCCAGTTCCACGCCGGTGGCTGGAGCCGAGCGTTCGCCTACTCTTACAAGGATTACTATTTTTCAGGAGTTTGCCAGCAAGAGCAATTGCTCTTTCCAAGCTTGTCGTGGCAGTACGGGACAGGAGCTTTGCAGCCTTTGTCGGTGCATCCGCCGCCGTCCCTGGCGGGGCACAACGACAGAGCGCATCCGTCGTATGCACTTGCGACATGGCCCGGGGCCATGCTGAACCCGAGCAGCAATAGAACGATTCCGATCGCATTGCAGAAATCCGAACAGCACTGATAGAACTTCATCAAAACCTCCCGATCAAAAAGGAAACACAACTCAATAAACCACCAGCAAAGACGCTATGGCTTCAACATCCGTTCCGATTGCCTCCGTAACTTACCGTCTAACTGGAGGACGTTTGCCCTCTAAATGTGAGTGTAACGCACCTCGAAGGCCGACCGCCAACGGACAAGATTCCGCGGTAGTCACGGGCCCCAGGTGGAGTGACGTTCTGGAGCTTGCACGGCACGCCCATCCTTATCGCCGGACGTTCTATAGACATATCGCTTTTCGAAGGCCGATTTGACTGCCAGCGAAAAAAATTCTAGAAAAATGGTACCAAGGGCGACTAATACGACCGTCTGACCGGGCCCGTTCTTCTTTGAGATATCGAACATCCCTATTTGGGCTACCTGGCTTCCCCTCTTGCGATGTAATGGGCTCGTCGAAATCGCTTTCACAGGGACACAAGGGTACGATTCGAGATTTTGGCGATTACCACCGGTGGATCTCCTACGAGAGACGAAGGTCGCCATGCTCCCCCCTAAAAGTGTCCACAAGTCCCCCACAGCAAGCCATTCGCCCACACAGCCTGAAGAATCATGCGAATGGGGGGCCTCCGCACAACGCGGGCGAAGCGGCGGGCGTTAGGGACTAGGACTGGGCGACTGCGGCAGGCTAGGGTATGCTCCGCGGAACCGTGACCCGGCGGCAACGCTCCGCTGGAGCGAACGCTTGGACGCGATCTACGGGCAACTGACCGGCGAGGATCGGATGCTCGC
>REEF01000027.1 GCA_007695205.1 Planctomycetaceae bacterium | reverse complement strand
CCGCACCCGCTTTGACCAGCAACATCACCTTGCGCGGCGGCGCAAGGGCCTGGACCAACTCTTCCACGCTGTGACAACCCACGAACTGCTTGCCCGCCGCTCGGCCTTGCATGAACGCGTCGACCTTGTCCACCGTCCGGTTAAAGACGGCTACGCGATAACCGCGGCTCTCGACGTTCAACGCCAGATTCTCCCCCATCACTGCCAAGCCGATCAGGCCGAAATCACATGGTGTACTCATCAAGTTCACTCCTCGTTATTGGAATTGGTGGTTGAAAGTCGAGATTCCCGGGAGGGCACAGCCCGTTACGCGACCTGCTAATATAGGTACCAGTCTTCCCCAGAAACAACTGGGTCGCCAGCGGATATAGCGGTCGAGAACCGGAATTTTAGCGTTTTCTATTTCGGTATTCAATGAGGCGAGATAAAAGGCGGGCTGGATTCATGGCACTCGACGAAGCTTGAAAATTACCGTGAGACGTCGGTCAACCAGCCGGTTAGTTCGATGGGGTCGTCGACTAGCTTCTCGGGGTGGTATTGAGCGAGCAGGTGGCGAGTGTTGCCGCCCCACGTGACGGCTGCTGCGTCCATGCCGGCTCGACGCGCAGCCGTAATGTCGCGGACTTCGTCGCCCACATACAAGGCTTGTTGAGGATGCACGCCAGTTCGCCGTAGCACTCGTCGCAGCGATCGGTGCTTGCCCAAGGGCTGCCAACTGCCGACGACCAGTTCAAACCACTGTTCGGCATCGCTGGCTTGCAAGCATCTTCGGATGTTCGCTGCCGAATTGGAGGAAACAACCCCCAGCCGATACCCGCTGGCGTGCAATCGTTCCAGCATTTCGGGAACGTCGGGAAAGAGCCGGATGCTGTCGATCTCGTTCTTTTGACGACGAACGATGGCGTTACGCAATCGGATCATTTTCCACCACCGAATGCCTCGCTGGCGCAGCAAATCGCTGGGCGGTGTGTCCCGCATGGCTTGGGCATCCTCGATGGGCTCTAAGCCGAATTCAGGTGCCAGGTCGTTGAAGATCCGCAACAGCCCGGGTAGGGTGTCGGCCAAGGTACCGTCAAAGTCCCAGAGGATGATGGAGTATTGCATAATCAATGGTACTCGGGTTGGTCGCTTGGTCACGCAGCGCGGCCAGCACTGTTACGAAAGAAACGGATCGGCTATTTTATATCGGAATCTGGGTTGTGGCTCCAACCCACGTCAAGCGGAAGGCATCGTGCTGTTGGAAACGCGACGGCGGCCCGAGCCTTTCAAAAAAAACGAGCGAATTCTGCTGAACGAAGATGCGCGTCATGGAGTAGATTCGATGATCCAAATTGACCACCAACTGGTCCCTTCCCACCTGCTGGCCTCGATCGAAAAGATGTGGCAGCTCTCGGCGTCGAAGATCCTGGCAATCGAAGAGGCTTTTCCGCAAGATGCGGGCACACCGGTCTTTACTGTCGCTGGCAAATATACCACGCAGGGCTGGACGGAATGGACGCAAGGTTTCCAATTCGGCTCGGCGATCCTCCAGTTCGATGCGACCGGTGAAGATCGGTTCCTGGACAGCGGTCGTCGGAACACGATCCAACGCATGGCCTCCCATGTGACTCATCTTGGGGTTCACGATCACGGGTTCAACAATGTCAGCACGTACGGAAACCTGCGCCGTTTGATGTTGGAGGGCCGCATCCCTGCCGACCGTCGCGAGCAGGAATTCTACGAATTGGCCCTGAAGGCCAGCGGGGCGGTCCAGGCGGCGCGATGGAGCCGAACGCATGACGGCCGGGGATACATCTACTCGTTCAACGGCCCCCATTCGCTGTTTTCGGACACGATCCGTTCGTTGCGGGCGCTGGCGCTGGCCGACCGTCTGGGGCATACCTTGATGGCTGAAAACGATGATTCCATCTCGCTGCTGGACCGGCTGATCCAACATGCGCGGACGACGGCCGAATACAACGTTTACTACGGAACCGGCCGCGATACTTATGACATCCGTGGCCGAGTGGTGCACGAGAGCATTTTCAATCCGAACGATGGCCGGTACCGCTGCCCGAGCACGCAACAAGGCTACAGTCCCTTCTCGACGTGGACTCGCGGGCTGGCTTGGATCATCACCGGTTACGCCGAACAATTGGAATTCCTACGGACGTTGGACGACCAGACGCTGCAACCGTATGGAGGCCGGGCAGAGGTCTGCTCGTGGATGGAGCGAGCGGCCGATGCGGCTTGCTCCTTCTATTTGCAGCATACGCCGAGTGACGGGATACCCTACTGGGACACCGGCGCGCCGGGACTGGTCCAGTTGGGGAATTATCTGGACCGAGCGGCCGATCCGTTCAACGGCTTCGAACCGGTCGACAGTTCGGCGGCCGCCATCGCAGCTCAGGGGCTGTTGCGATTCGGTCGGTACCTGCAGCAGACGGATCGCGTCGAACAAGGTACCGAATACTGGCAAGCCGGGCTGACCGTGCTGCGGACCCTGCTGGACGAACCGTACTTGAGCACCAGGGAAGATCATCAAGGTTTGCTGCTGCATACGATTTATCACCGGCCTCGAGCCTGGGACCATGTCCCGCAGGGTGCTCGTATCCCGTGCGGCGAGGCTTGCATGTGGGGCGATTACCACCTTCGCGAGCTGGCTTTGTACGTGCAGAGAATCGCCCGTGACGAGCCGTATTACACGTTTTT
>REEF01000444.1 GCA_007695205.1 Planctomycetaceae bacterium | reverse complement strand
TGAATCTTCTGTCTCTCCAGAACGGTGCGACAGGAAATAGCGCCAACCTGAATCTCGGCACATGCGAACTGCTTCGATGGTTTCCGATACGGTTCCGATACGGTTGAGTTTGATTAGTGCTGAATTCGCCGTGCCTTCTTTGATTCCCTTAACGAAGCCCCTCACGAAAAGAAGACGCACCAATTGGAACAGCCATGAACTCTTGGACGTCCACATTGTTGTCAGCATGTTCGCCGCCATTGACGATATTCATGCATGGGACCGGCAATCGTCTTGCCCCGACACCGCCAAGGTATTGATAAAGAGGGATATGAGCGGATTGAGCGGCTGCTCGAGCAACCGCCATGTGGCCATGCAAACTCCCCAGCTCTCACCATTACTACGGACAGCGGGCCGATTGAGCCTGCTCTCTGCGATTGAAGACTGAGCAGTACCTAATTTCGATCATTCGCCGAAAATTTTAAGATTTTCGACCCAAATTTGCTTGCTGCTTTACATACGGCTTGGTATTGTACAAAGATAAACACCGGATGTGTTCACTTTTTCACCGCTTTATTGTGTTTGCTGTGCATCCGCAAGGTGGTGCTTGAGCTTAACCGGCTTCTTTGGGGGGTCCAAGTGGGCTTCCCAGGGGCCCTACTGTTACACGTCTCCACGGGATCGATTATGCCGCGAGTGGCCCCTGAGATGCCCGATCGTTTGGCACGGTGTGCCTTTGAAGTCTTCGCAGAGCGAGGCTTTCGCGACTGTACGGTAGACGACATTGCCGCTCGGGCAGGGGTGACCAAGGGCAGCTTCTACAGCCATTATCCCTCGAAGCGGGCCATCGTTCTGGCAGCCTGCAACCACTATTACCGGACGTACCATCAGCGGGTTCGGACGCAATTGACCAGCTTGGTCGATCCTATGCAGCGGTTGCGGTGCGTCCTAGAGCACGGAGTACACACTTGCGTGGCCGATCGGCAGACCCGCGTGTTTACCACCAAGATCTTTGCGTTGTCGTTGAAGGACGAGGCGGTACGAGCGGGCTGGGCGCAGTTTTACGATACGGTTCGCCAACAGTATGTAGAGTTGGTGCATGCCGCCGTCGCGGCGGGCGAACTGGAGACGTGCGACCCGGAGGCAGCGGTCAATTTGATGTTGGCTGCCATGGAGGGCGTCAAACTGCGCGCCGTTTTCGAGCCGGAGATCGCCGCCCGAGAGCAGCAGGCAGCGATTGTCGAGGGATTGCTGGGAATTCTGGGCGCCGCACCACAAGTCGCCGGAAGACTAGTTCCATGAGAATCAGACGGATGATCGAGGTTTGGCTGAGTTGAGTAGCGGCTGCGTTGGCCGAGGCCACACCTGGCGATCAATAGAAGTGTTCGAGGCGTTTCCAATCGAAGCGAGGGAAAAAGACGATGCAAAGAGATCTGCAGGGTAAGGCGGGCATGTCGCGGCGGGAGTTTGTTTTGGGGACGGCTTCGGCAGCAGCGGCGACGACCACGCTGGGGCTGGCTCGATCGGCTCATGCTGCGGGCAGCGACGTGATCCGAGTCGGACTGGTCGGGTGCGGCGGGCGAGGCACCGGCGCGGCGGCTCAGGCGATGCACGCCGATCCGGGCGTACGTCTGGTGGCGATGTGTGACGTGTTCGAAGGCCGCGTGCGAAACAGCCGCAATCTACTGAATCAACAGCGGGCCGATCAGATGCAAGTCGACGACGACCACTGCCTCGTCGGACTGGACGCCTACAAGCAGGTCGTCGCGGCGTCCGATGTGGTGCTGATCGCCAATGCGGCCAAGTTCCATCCCATCCAAATGGTGACGGCGATCGAGGCGGGCAAGCACGTATTTGTCGAAAAGCCACACGCGATCGACCCGGCGGGCATCCACTTGGCCGCGCGCGCCTGCGAAGTGGCCAAGCAGAAGAACCTGGGCGTGTTGTCGGGATTGCACAGCCGTTTCCAGGCTAACATCCGCGAGACGGTACAGCGGATCCACGACGGGCAGATCGGCGAGATTGTCGCGATCGAAGAGAACTTCCTCCGCGGGCCCTACGGCAACACACGGCGGTCGCCGGAGCTGTCGGAACTGGAAAACCAGTACGCCAACCAGTATCGCTTCTCGTGGCTGTGCGGCGACGATGTCACGCAATCGCTGGTGCATAACCTGGACCGCGCGACTTGGGCGTTGCACGAAACCCCACCGCTGCGCTGCCATGGGCTGGGCGGCCGCTCGGGAGCCCAGGACCTGCTGGGCGACGTGTTCGACAACCACACGGTCGTCTACCATTACGGCAACGGGGTTCGCTTGTACGCACACTGCCGCACGGCCATGAATTGTTACAATGAGTACTCCAGCATCATTATGGGTACCAAAGGAATCGCCTATCCGATGAGCGGCCGGATCGATGGACAGAATGCCTGGCGGCACGACGGTCCGAATCCCAACGCCCATCAGCAAGAGCAGACCGAATTCTTCGCGTCGTTGCGAGAGGACAAACCCCTGCATTGCGGCGATTACATGACTCGCAGCACGATGGTGGCCATCATGGGGCAATTGTCGTGCTACAGCGGCAAGCAGATCACCTGGGACGAGATCAACCAGTCAGATTACTTCCTGCCACCGGCAGTCGAGGACTGTACCTGGGACATGGAGCCGCCGACGGCACCCGACGAAAACGGTGTCTACCCGGTCTGCGCCGTGCCGGGGTT
>REEF01000544.1 GCA_007695205.1 Planctomycetaceae bacterium | reverse complement strand
CGTCGCTTCGCGACTGGCGCACATATCGCCAGAAAAAAATGCCTGTCCTTTTCGCCTTTTCGCCTTTTCGCCCCCGGTCAAGCCGGGGGCATCATTCCCCGGGAAACGGGATCAAACCAATTGGCCTTGACAAGGACAAATTGAACACGCCACTCCCGATCCCTTCCCGCCGCCATCGTTTAACGCCCAGCCGCAGGCGCCGGCGGGAAGGTGGGGATGGTGGCAAATCGTCAGAAGTCAGAACGCCGGCGCCTGCGGCTGGGCGTTAAACGAGCGGGGCGAGCGCGGGAAATCACTGACCGGGTGCGTAGGACGGTGAATCAAGCCGTCGCCGCCCGGATTCCGTGCTCGACCGCGCGGCCGATCTGGTCCCATTCGTCCAGCGAGACGGCCAGCGGAGGCATGATCACGATCACGTTGCCTAACGGCCGCAGCCAGACGCCTTGCTGCAAGGCGTGATTGCAGGCCCGGATTCCCCGTTGTTCGTGCCAGGGATAAGGCTCCGCGGTATCCCGGTCCTGTACCAGTTCCACTCCGGCCATCAGCCCGCACTAGCGGACGTCGCCGACGTGCTGCAGGCGGGCGATGCGAGCCAGATGCCCGGCCAGCCGGTCCACCTTGGCAGGCAACTGCTCCAACGTCCGCTCTTCGTCGAACTATCGCGAGTCACTCCGGCCGGCAGCCGGTAACAGGCAGGGGACGGCAGCCGGATCACGTCGAACAGCAAGGGCCGGAACTGCTCGTTTCCTACCCCAAATCTTAGCAAAGCCTGATCGCCGACTCGAATCATGTCGCCTTTCTTGCGGCCCTGGCCTTGGCAGGGGCTCTCTTGCCTGTGGCCTTGACGACACCAACTCGTTGGACGCCGGCTTGGAGTTGCTCAGCAACCCATGCGTTCAGACTCTTGCCGGAGACCGCAGCAGCGAGATTGACTTGCCGATGCAGTTCCGGGGAGATACGGGTCACGAACTGGCCTGAAAACGGTCTGTCAGGGTCTTCTCCCCGCTCGCTGCAAAACGCCAAGTAATCATCCACCGAGTCGCGGAAAGCCTTCTTCAGCTCCGCCACGCTCTGGCCCTGGAAGGTGATGACGTCGCGGATGTTGACGACTTCTCCGTGGAAAATCCCCGCTTCGTCGTCGAAATCGACCTTACCGATGTATCCTTTGTATTCCATCATGGCGTGACTCCCGCCTCCGTCAGAAACCGTCGCATGGATCTGACGGCTCCCTGACTGGTTTCTTTCTGTGGGTGTGGCCGATGAAACACGGCGCGAACCCCGTTCAAGGCAACTCGCACACGTGATCCGGCACCCTCGCTGATTTCCGCACCGAACGACTCAAGCATGGCTTCGATGTCTCGCCAAGCGATACTGGACTTAACCGGGTCTTCGAATATCGCATTGAGCGTCCGATTGCTCTTCGGTCCCATGCTGCCTCCTATAGTATCATTGAATGATACTGTCGTCAAGAATGGAAAACACAAAAAAACTGGCGTCCAAGCTCCGACGATGTTCTATCATTCTGAGGCATCTTTGGGCAGCAGTGTATTGGTTCCCGGCCTGCGGTACCGGACCAGTCCGGGAGCCGTGGCCGCAATCCCACCGTCCGGTGTGTACACAACCGCTTGGTCGCCGTTTCCCAGTAGATAGAACCCGCCGATTAGATGGCCCGTTTCTACGCACAATTGGTGAATCCCGCGGTTGTAATGGGACCGGCAGATGATCCGCTGCCCGTCCCCACTGAACTCGCACGATGCGGTCCAGACCGAGGGCGATCGGCCATTGGCGATGACCGGGATCGCTTCGAACTCGCGAAGCTTCTCACCGGTTCTTCAGGGAATTTAGTGGCACCGTCTGTGGCAGCGCCGACCACGGGCCGCCTCGTAGCTGGCGGCACCTGGACACCGGCTAAGACGGCTGTATAGTCGGGCTCAACTACGGTGACCGCCGTGTCCCTGTTGATGGGCTCTATGCGGATTACACCTGAGCGGAGAAGCCCGCTCCGAATGCAAACGTTCGGACCAAAATGAAACACAATTGTTTCAAGCTCTCTGTTTGGCGGTATCAAAATCAAGCCCACACATGGTCCCAGTCCTGTGGGCCCTGCGATGGCTTCCGGACCCAGGACTCCCTTCCACCAAGTGTCTCCGGCCGCACCATTTCTGTGACGCACGCCAGGCAAGTCGTCACTAGGCTGGAGTCTGGGGATGCCCCAGAGAACCCAATCTCTGTTTCTTGGGAGCCATCTACCAAGCAGTGGCTCAATGTTGGGCATTTTCTGCGGCTCCATCGGTTTGATCCAACTGGGCACGTGCAGAGCCGGTGGAGTCCGGTCCGTACGACGGTACGGCTTCATCTGTGGTTCGGTTACAACCGGCGGATCGGGCTCAAGTGCTCTTCGACGCATCGGGGCCAAGGAGAGGGGCTCCGGTGGAGGCTCCGGGATGTCCGTTCTCCGGGCTGGCGGACCGATTTCCACCGATGGCGCTCTCCGAAGCGGCTTACTCCAGTCAGGTGCTGTTAGAATAGCGTCGAGACCACTCGGATCTGTCAGATTCGTGCTTGCATTCCCCACATACCGCTGCAAATTCGCATCGCCTGAATCGAATCCGATCGGATCTTCGCTCAGGAAGCGGCCTAGGGCGGGGTCGTACCAGCGGGCTCGGTAGTGGTAGAGCCCGGCATCGTCGTCCCA
>REEF01000258.1 GCA_007695205.1 Planctomycetaceae bacterium | reverse complement strand
ACGCCGATCCGTTCGGTGCCCCCGCTCCGCCCGCTCCCGGCGCCTTGCAACCCGGGGCGGCAGGGGCACCGCCCGCTCCCGGCGCCCTGCAACCGGGGCCGGTAGGGGCGCCGCCAGCTCCCGGCGCGGCTCCGTTGGGTGCGCCGGCAGCACCGCAAGCGGCTCCTGCCGACGAGCAAGCCGATCCGTTTGCTGACGATCCCGAGGATGAACAGCCCGAGGACGATAACCCGTTCGGGTTTTAGCCGATGAGGTCCGCGGCTGAGGAGATTCGTGGATGCCAGATGCTAACGCACCGAGTTCTTCGCCACGTCAGGGCTGGAGCTTATGTTTGATTGTGGGCGGAACCCTCTTTCCGCCCGCGTTTTTCGCCATGCTGGGGATTCTCGGCGGTGTCGGTGTGTTCACCTTTGGGTATGGCCAGGGGACCAGTTATCTGAGCGACGATCCGCTGGCATGTGCGAATTGCCACATCATGCAAGATCACTACGATTCCTGGTTGAACTCGGGGCACCGGCATGTCGCGGTGTGCAACGATTGCCACTTGCCAGACCACTTTGTGGGCAAGTGGATTACGAAAGCGGACAACGGCTTCTTTCACTCCCTGGCTTTCACCCTGGAAAACTTTCACGAACCGATCCAGATCAAACCGCGAAACCGGCGGGTGACTCAAAATGCCTGCTTGAGTTGCCATGGGGACTTCGTCCATAGCATGTTGCCCGAACAACCCGGTGGTGACATGCTCTCGTGTGTTCATTGTCACAGCCATGTCGGGCACGCTCATCGTTAGCTGGACGAGCGGTTCCTCCGAAAGACCAGCGAGAGATTCATTCCAAGGGCAACGAGAAGGAACATGAACAGCAAACCAACCTCCCGCAAGCAGTCGAACGCTTCCCAGCAAACGCCGAATTCAAGCGAGGACGCGGCGAGCACTCGATCAACGCATCCCTATCGGCCGTTTTTTCTGGGCCTTCTGATGTTGGTGGTGGCGGTGGCAACGTTCGGCGTCACGTGGCTGTTGGTGACGATCTTCGAGCATCGTCAAGCGGCTCGAACCCCTTTCGTGCGGCTGGTCGAAGTGGACGAAACGACAACGAACCCCGTGCCCTGGGGAATCAACTGGCCGTTCCAGTTCGATACGTACCGTCGCACGGTCGACACCACGCACACGCAGTACGGCGGATCGGAAGCCATGCCCGAGAGCAAGCTGGACGCATATCCGTGGCTCCGCCGGTTGTATGCCGGTTACGCGTTCAGCCTGGACTATCGTGAGGCGCGTGGGCATGCCTACATGCTGTACGACCAGGAGGTTACGCAGCGAGTGACCGAGCGGACGCAGAGTGGGTCCTGTTTGCACTGCCACGCTTCGGTCATTCCGACCTATCGGCGACTGGGCTTGGAAGCGGCCGGGTTGCCCGCCGATGCCGAAACATTAGGTGCCGATTTCAATTGGCCGGCGGTCATGGCGGGCTTTGAAATCGCCGCCGAGATGGACTATGCGACGGCGCACGCGGAGATGTTGCGAACGCCGGATGGTATCTCGAGCGTCGATCCGCCGTTGTTTCCGGGTGGCGATCGAGCGGTGACGACCCCGACCAGCGAAGAACACATGGACATTGATCCCGAGATCGAAGATCCGCACCTCGGCCGAGCGCATCCGGTCAGTTGCGTGGATTGCCATGATCCCCAAACGATGAAGATCCGCATCACTCGCCCTGGATTCATGCTGGGCATCGCGGCGTTGGCTCGAAGCGATGACCCACTGCCTCATCTACCCAGCATCAAGCGTTGGCGTGAGGGAGATCGGCGGCAGGATTACGATCCGAATCGGCTGGCCAGTCACCAGGAGATGCGTTCTTTCGTTTGCGCCCAGTGTCATGTCGAGTACTACTGTGCGACGAAGGATTCGCTGTTCTTCCCATGGGACAACGGTTTGAAAGTCGAGCAGATCGAGCAGATGTTTGACGAGTATACTTTTCCCGACGGAACGCCGTTTTACGACTACCTGCACGCTGAGACCGGAGCGCCCATCTACAAGGCGCAACATCCGGAATTCGAGCTCTGGAGCCAAGGGATCCACGCGGCTGCAGGGGTCAGTTGCTCCGATTGTCACATGCCGTACGAACGGCAAGGAGCCATGAAGGTCAGCAGTCACTGGGTTCGCAGTCCCATGTTGAACATCAACAAGTCGTGCCAGGTATGTCATCAGGTTCCCGAAGACGAATTGCGCGACCGGGTGGAGGCGATCCAAGCACGAACCACATCGCTGATGCAGCGAGCTGCGGACGCGATGGTCGACATGCTGGATGCGATCCTCGAAACCCAAGCCGCTGGTGCCTCGTCCGAAGAGATGGCGCCGATCCTTGATCTGCAGAGGAAAGCGATGTGGCGTTTGGATTTCATCAGCAGCGAAAATTCGCGCGGCTTTCATGCTGGCCAAGAAGCCGCTCGCGTGCTGGGCGAATCGATCGACTACAGCCGCCAGGCTCAAGCCGAAGCGATTCGATGGCGAGCCCCCCAGCCCCCAGCCATCGATCCGCCACCTGACGCGGTGGAAGGCGTCACGCCTGCCGAGAAGGCACCGCCCAGCCCGTACTAAGGCAACTCGCAGAGAATAATCCCCATGGTTGCATAAAAAGTAGGACGGATTGGCAATCCGTCCCACAACCAAAGTAAGACGGATTGGCAATCCGTCCC
>REEF01000028.1 GCA_007695205.1 Planctomycetaceae bacterium | reverse complement strand
GTGTGCAACCGGTACGGAATGAGTCCTTTGCGCGTGAGTTGCTCGATTTGCTGGTCCATCTGATCGCGAGGAACACCGGCAAGAACCGTTCGCTCATCCGCCGGAGTATCGTCGCCCTGCGTTTTGAGCCATACTGCGGCCAAATGCAGCGTTCCGCTGCCGTTGGACGCTTGGGGACGATACGCGGCGACTTCCAGCGGAAAAAAACCCTCTTTCCGCAGTTCCGCGTCAAGAGCGTGCAGGGACGGTGCGGTCAGGTCGGATTCGAACCGCCACCCGGTAACGTTGGCAGATCGCTTCCAGATCGCTGCGACACGAAGATCGGTTCCGTCCAGAAAGGGGCGGACTCGGAAAGGATAAAAACCGCACGACCGAAGTCCTTCAGCCACTTCCAGGAATGCTGCCAATGGCATGTTCTGACAAAAGGCGAAGCGATCGTCCAATATACCATGATGGGCTGCCATCAGCTCGGTGTAACGAGCCTCAGGTGTCGTCCATGTGGGATCGATTGTGTCAAACCATTTGGGAATCCGCGGTTCTGGCTCACGGAGCAGTTCGGCGGTCAGAAGAGGAATCGCCGAATCCCCATGCGATCGAAAGCGGGTGAAAACCGTGGAGAACTGGCTGGGCGAGGAATCCATCAGCAGGTCTGCCAGGGTGTCGGGCGACTGGGATGCATATTCGAGCAGGGCGCTGGTCGCGATCAACCGCTCGGTCTCGTTTTTGGTCGCATCTTGAGAGATGGACAGCAACGAGGCATACAGATGGGCCAGGACCGGTTGCAGCGCGTTCTGCCAGGTGCCGACGAACAGCGGGTTTTCGTCGGTTAGTTGTGCACCGACGACGGAAGCGATTTCGGGCCATCGGGGCGAGTCGGGCTCGAAAGCCGCCAAGGCGCAGGCTGCACGAAAACGGAGTTCGACGGGCGTCTCGGACGACTCGGCCAACCGCCAAAGATCTCCGACGAACTGTTCCTTCCAGGGCCGTAACGAGTCTCGAATGACGAGGAACTCTTCCGGCTCGCTCTGCAGCATGTGATCGAACAGGCCGGGTGCTTGAGATGGATCGATCGGCAGCAGGGCCAATTGGACGCGACGGAGTCTCCGCGGGGAGCGTTCTTCGGCCGCCAATTCCCGGAGACGCGGGTTCACCCAGGCGCGAAACGGTTCCAGGCCTTCGATGATGGATCGAACCGCCGACGGTTCGGCGTCCAGCAGGGCTTCCACCTGGGCCAGCGCCCTTTCGCGTTGGGCTTGTTCGGACTCCACGCGCAGGGCGTAAATGCGAATGGCGGCCGTTGTCGACACAATCGCCACGATCAACAGCAGCGTGAGAACCGATGCCGAGAGCGCTGCAATCCCGGGGTTCCGTTGCGCCCAACGCCACAGCCGTTCTGTCCGACCGACAGGCCGAGCCAGGATCGGTTCGCCTCGCTGCCAGCGGCTCAGATCGGTGGAGAGTTCACGGCCGGTGTGGTAGCGGCGGGACGGGTCCTTGGCCATGGCCTTCAGACAGATCGTCTCCAAGTCGCGCGGGATACGCTCGTTCAGGGACCGAGGCTGCCGCGGCTCGTCGTGGACCACTTGGTAGATCAGCATCCGCTTGGTTCCACGAAAGGGCAATTCCCCCGTCAGCAACTGGTAAAAGATGACCCCCAGGCTGTAGATATCGCTACGGCCATCGACCTCATGGGATTTTCCCGTGGCTTGTTCGGGACTCATGTACGCAGGCGTGCCGATGACCTGGCCATCCAGCGTGATCGTGATCTCGCCCGCCTCGCGCTTGGCCAGCCCAAAATCCATAAGCCGCGGTGCCCCGGTCTCGTCGATCAGGATATTCGAGGGTTTCACATCGCGATGCACAACGCCGTGACTGTGCGCGTAATCGAGTGCCTCTGCGAGCGTGATGATCACGTTCACGGATTCGTCGACCCTCAGTCGCCCTGCGGACACGCGGTCGGCCAAGGTCATTCCCTGAACGAAGTCGCTGACCAGGAACGGAAGCCCCTCGTTGTGACCCACCTCGTGAATGGACACGATGGACGGGTGTTGAAGTTGGGCGACGCTGCGGGCCTCGCGCACGAAGCGATCCAGATCCTCGGGCGTCGCCAGGTTACCGGGGCGCGGGACCTTGATCGCGACAATCCGGTCGAGTTCGGGATCTCGGGCCTTGAAAACCGTTCCGAAGGCCCCCACACCGACTTGGTCGATCAGAAGGAAACGGCCCAACTGTCGCTGACCACTTGGTGGAGTCCACGAAATGGTAGAAGGAGACTCGAGGTGGAAGCTAGATCCACAGGACGGGCAGACGACTTCCTCACCACCCGACTCTTCGATGACTTCGATCGCGTTGCGACAGTGTGGGCAAACGAGATGCATCAAGCGTCTCCCCGCCAGGAATTCCCGAACTCGGCAGATTAGGTACGCCGGTTCGATTAGAGTACCGCAATCGGCCAGGCACGTCAACATCCTACCTATGAGTAATGGCCGGGGGTATTGGGATTAAACAGTCGATTGCAGGATGAAGCTTGATTCTTGCGTAGTTTTTACAGAATCGATCTTCATTCGCGAGCAGCCGTCACTTTATGCGAGTGTCAGATGCCAATCTTCCGGCCATCCGTCCGGCGTGCTGACATTGGTGGTTAACCCCTTGAATCTTCGCCATCGTCCGGTGCCCTCCACGGTGCTCTTTTTCGCCG
>REEF01000162.1 GCA_007695205.1 Planctomycetaceae bacterium | reverse complement strand
TTACTTGTGGTGCCGCCTTCAGGCGGTTTGCTACCATCCGGCTGAAGTCAGGATCAATTGCTGGCTCTTATGGCGAGTATAAATATACCTCAAATGAACCGCATGGCAGTAGGTTTTTGGAAAACGGTGCATTGATGAAGAGGCTGAATTCAGATCGAGGATTGCATTTTGAGCCGTTACGAATAATAATTTCAAGCAACTGGAACCTATTGATCGGAACTGAGCCTTGTCAGATACCACCCGGCTTCCCACGGAAGAAGACTTAGAACAGCTATCCCTCAGGGGGATTGTCGCCTTTGCGGCACGATGTGCCAAGCGCGTCCAGCCGCGTTTCCGTCTGGCGAAATCGATCTCGGGATTCGCCGAGCATCAACAGGCCTTGTCTACCGCCGTTTCGATGGCCGAGCAGTTCTGTCAATTGCCGGACATCAACGCCTTGACGGCCGCGGCCGGAGCTGACACGGCAGCTTATGACGCAGCCGATGCTAAGATCGAGATCGCTTCGAGTGCCGCCGCCTGTGCGGCGGCTGCTTGCGAAGCTGCCAACACGGCCGAAGATGCGGCACCGGCCTTCGACGCCACGTGTGCCGCCAACTATGCCGCGTCGGCCTGCGGCGAGCATGCCGATGTGTTTACCGAGGCGGCTTGTAACGACTTTGAACGTCTGTTGGAAGCGGATCATGGTATCTGGCCCGATCTGGGCGATCCGATCGATACCTCAGAAAAAGGACCTCTTGGCCCTCTATGGCCAGATGGCCCGCCAGGTTGGTGATTTCGACAAGCGAATCTGTCTTGACCCGGTTCGCCCGTTCGCTATACTCCGCTCCGCTGATTTTTGCCCGCTTCCGCTGGGAAGCTCAACGCGGAGAATGGTGATGAACGCGTGCGAAGCTTTTGTCGACATCCACTGTCATCTGCTGCCCGGTATCGATGACGGTTCACAATCGTGGGAACAATCGCTGGAAATGGCTGCCATGGCGCAAAGCGACGGTACGGCGACCATCGTAACGACCCCGCACCAACTGGGGAACTATGGGCATAACGATGGCCAGTTGATTCGAGCCAAGACGCTCGAGTTGCAGCAACAGTTGGACCAGCACGAAATCGGTCTTCGTGTCCTGCCCGGTGCCGACGTGCGGATCGAGGAAGGCATGGTGGAAAAACTGTGTGACGGACGGGTGCTGACACTGGCCGATCGCGGCCGACATGTGCTGCTGGAACTGCCACACGAATTGTTCTTCCCCATGGATGATGTGCTGGCCAGACTGCGGCGAGTCAACATGGTGGGCATCCTGTCGCATCCCGAGCGAAATCAGGGATTGCTGAAGCAACCGCGGATCGTGGAATCGCTGATCAATCATGGCTGCCTGATGCAAGTGACTTGCGGCAGCCTGATGGGCATCTTCGGTCCAGCCTCGCAGCAGATGGCCGAGTGGATGTTGCAGCAAGGTTTTGTGCATTTCCTGGCGACCGACGCGCACAGTCCCCAATCACGACGCCCGTTGATGCGACGCGCGTTCGAGCGAACGGTGCAATTGGTGGGGGAGCAGATCGCCGTGGATCTATGCTGCCAGAACCCGGCAGCGGTGGTCGAGGGCCAAGACATCAAGATCTTGCGATACAAGCCCAAGCCACGTAGTTTCCTGTCCAGCTTGTTCAAACGCGACAAAGCGGCCTGATCCCTCCGAATGCTCCAGCGAGACGGCATGTTTCCAGCCTCGGTGCCAATCCGTACTCTGTTGCTGACGGCGGTGGCCTGGAGCTTTGGTTTGCCGGTGGGCCAGTCCTCGCGAGCCGCTCAATGGCCGGACGAATATCGAATCGGCCAATTCATCGTCCACGCGGATTTTCCGTTGGCTCCGCACTATGATCTGCTGAACAGCCTGCCTTTGCTGCAGACCCAGTTGGTCGAAATGCTGGGAATCCAGCCGTCTCACGAAGTGATTTATGTGTTCCTGTTCAACAGACGGAGCACGTACCAGGCGTACTTACGGGAATATTTTCCGGAAGCACCTACGCGAAAAGCCTTGTTCATCAAAGCGCGCGGACCGGGCATGGTGTTCGCTTATCGAGGCGAGGATTTCGAGACGGATTTACGACACGAGTGCGCGCATGCGCTGCTGAACGCGGCGCTGCCGATGGTCCCGCTATGGTTGGACGAAGGCCTGGCGGAGTACTTCGAGGTACCGGCTGCCTTGCGACAACGAGGCAGTCCCCACCATCGCAGCGTCGCCTGGGCAGCTCGCCTGGGTCGCGTTCCACGGATCGAAGAATTGGAGGGACTGACCGACCTGGACCAAATGGGACGGCCCCAATATCGCCACGCGTGGGCCTGGACGCATTTCATGTTGCACGGGCCACCCGAAGCGCGCGAGGAACTGGTCCGCTACCTGGCCGATATCCAGGCGCTGACGCCCCCAGGCCGCTTGAGCCGCCGACTGCGGCACCGCATCCCGGACCTGGAACGCGCCTTTGCCAACCACTTCCGCAGTTGGTAACCAATGCAACGGATACGGCATCGAGCCCCTTGAGGTGAGCTGAGTTGCGCTGTCAGGGTGCGAAAGGTGGCGGCTTCAACCGCCTCGCCAACCCCGCAGGGGTTTCAACCATTAGCCGGTGGTTAGCCACCACCGGACACGAGCCCAACACCCCCGGTCGCATCCCGCAGGGATGCCAGCGCGAATGTGCTGCGATCCCTCC
>REEF01000029.1 GCA_007695205.1 Planctomycetaceae bacterium | reverse complement strand
GACCCGGTCGGGACGGAGTCCCAACCTACAAAGATGCGCGCACCGTGCGCGCATCCTACGACTGAAGACTCTAAAGGGAGCGTACGAGCATGTCCAACATCGCCAGGTTCACCGTCTCGATCGAAGAAGACCTGCTGGAACGTTTTGATCGATATTGTCAGGAAGAAAGCCTTGCCACTCGAAGCGAAGCGGTCAGGCAATTGATCCATGAACGGCTGACAAACCGGGCTTGGGAAACCGGCCATGATGAAGTGGCCGGTACCCTAACGCTGGTTTACGACCATCATCGTCCCCAATTGGGACAAGGGCTGACCAAACTGCAACACGACAACACGGATCTGATTATCGCGACGACCCACATCCACCTGACTCACGATACCTGCTTGGAAGTGATCATCCTCCGTGGGACGGCTCGCCGGTTGCAGCAGGTTGCGGCTCAACTGAAGGGGATGAAGGGGATCATTCGCGGCGAACTGGTCGTCGCCCGAGCGGGTGGCTGAACGCAACGCAACCGGCCCGACAACCCCAGAATGGCCTCTTTTTTCGGGCCTCGCTGGCTCCACTGCCTGCCGGAAAACGGCCCAAAAATCCAGCAAAGCCTTCCTGCATGGTCCTTGGCAGCGAAACTCGCGCAGCACATCGGGGTTTATTCCATCGGCGCGCAAATACGTCTTTGGTATCGACCAGCAGAAGCGCAGGAAAGGAGCAAAGGATGGCAGTCGGGCATCGAGCAAAACGCATCGCTCAGGTGTGCGTTTACAGCGTACTGTCGATCATTTTGGCGATGATCGTCTTTTCTAGCCCCATGGGCAGACATTTGATCGGCAGCGATCTTCAGGAGGAACAAGTTCAAACCTCGCGGAACGGCCCCGCACCAGATCGAGAGCCTCCTTCAAGGGTTCCTCACGACTCCAGGGTTGGCAGGGAACTGATTCGAACCTCGTCGATGCCTGCCTACCGGGATGCACGGGACAGCTTGCGGCGATTGAACCGAACCCGTACCGAACTGTTGCAGGCTGCGGCTGACAACAAACAGGACCGGTTGAATCAGGCCAGCGAGGATTATCGCGTGTCGGTGCAGGCTTTCCGCGACGCCATCGGTCAGTTACGAGAGCGCGTCGAACCGCAAGTCTATCCACATCTGGTCGGTCGCCTGATGGCAGAACGATCCTTGGAGCAAAGTTGGCAGCACGAATTCCCCGTGTCCGAAGAACGTCTGGCCAGTCACCATCGGGAGCCGATTCGATGAGATTTCTGTTGCTGACGGTATCAATGTGTCTGGTTTCCACCAGCTTGGTCCAGGGGCAAGCACCGAATGCGACCAACCCCTTGCCTAATCGGTCCCTGACGAAATTGCTCGAAACGATTCGGAACCCAGCACGCAGCATCGATCGGGTTCAGGCTGCCGAAGAGATCGCTGGATTTGGCAGCCATGCTGTTGCGCCACTGATAGAAATATTGGCGACGGACGATGCTTCGGTTCAGGCCAGTGTTTTGTTGGCGTTGCGAAGGATCGGTACCGAGGCGTACGAGGCTGTCCCGGCAGTGATCGCGATTGCGGTCGACGCCGACAACACGCTGCAGAACACGGCGAGCGATGTGCTGGGGGCCATCGGCCGGGACTCGGCCGAAGCCGTGCCAGCGTTGGCAGCACTTCTACCGGTCCGCAACGAAGAACGTCGGCAAATCATTTTGAATTCGCTGTTGTCCATCGGCGATGCTGCGGCGCATCAGGCCCTGGCCGACGCTTATCAACATGGGGATCGAGCACAGCAAAGTTCAGTGCTGCGGGCTCTGGGGCAGTTCCCCGAGGCCACTACCGCCTTGATGCCCATCTTGGTCGACCAGTACGTTCAAGGCAGTCGGCGTTTCGAAGTCCATTTGCTGCGGCTGATCGATTTCAGTCCCGAAGCCTCGATTCCTTACCTGATCGCATCGTTGGAGTCCGGGCCGGTCGATCGCCGCCGTCGAGCGTTGATGGCGATGTGTCAGTCGCAGGTGGCCAGCGCCGGTAGCGAAGCGGTTCCCCTATTGACCGAATCGCTACAGGATGCAGACCCTGTTGTGCGTTTCTGGGCTCTGAAAGCACTGGGGGCGATCGGTGTTCCCGCGCGGGAAGCATCGTCCCGGATCATCGATTGTCTCCGTGACTCAGACGCGGATGTGCGTTGGCAAGCCATCGGGACCGTCCAACAACTGGGGTTGGTCCGTCAGGCAGTCGAGCCCCTGAAACTGCTGCTCGACGATCCCCACCCGGCAGTGCAAAACGCGGCGGAACAGGCGATTCGATCGCCGGAATACGCCCACGGAAAATCAAGCTGAATCGCCACGCTGCAGCCAATGGATCGCGCTTACCAACAGGGTGAGCGCTGTCAAGGGCAAC
This sequence comes from Planctomycetaceae bacterium, assembly GCA_007695205.1. Lineage (GTDB taxonomy): Bacteria > Planctomycetota > Planctomycetia > Pirellulales > Pirellulaceae > SKKK01. The sequence goes on along the minus strand of REEF01000029.1, from coordinate 319 downwards.
GCGAATCCAAAGACCAGGACCGGAAAGGCCATGGGGATCTCGGGATGGGTCGCCGCCAAGACTTGGTACATGAGGTAGATCAGATAGTACCCGAACAACAAGGCACCTTCCCAGCGATCGATACGGTGCCCGGTCCAAAAAATTGGAAAACAGGTGATGGCGACGGCGATCATGATCGGCATGTCGAAACGCAGGGCGTCAGCCGAGACCGTGATCCCGCCGGGCACGACAAGCGACGTCAGGCCCGCAACGCAAAGGATATTGAACAGATTGCTGCCCACAAGGTTCCCCACGGCCAGGTCGCGTTCACCGCGGAACA
>REEF01000030.1 GCA_007695205.1 Planctomycetaceae bacterium | reverse complement strand
AGACGAATCGGGCGATTTCTGTAGGGGCATCGTGCGAAAGCATGATCTTCCGCCCCAAGAGACCATCCCGTCGTCGCCGAGGTTGTGCGGCGGCAGTCGGTCGTAGTGATCCTGATTAGGACCGGCAAGGCAATAACTGTCAGATTTGGTTTGGTGGTACGCAACGCGAACGGGGTCGGGAGTGGCGTGTTCAATTTGTCGGGTTTTCGCCAGATTTCCGACTTTCTCTATGCCGATTTCTGTTCCGTCACGGCTTGGTCCGAATGCCCTCGGCTTGTCCGGGCGGATCGTTACTCCCGCCGTTACTCCCGCCGCCTCTCGAGACGCTCTAGGCTGGCGTTAGCGAAGAACGTGAATCTCCCCCGGGCAAGCCGGGGGCATCATTCGCCGGGAAACGGGATCAAACCAATTGGCCTTGACCCGCACGCGTTGAACGCGCCAGGTCCGACCACAGGACCACCCGGCGAAACACCCCACGATGCTGCACTTGTAGGCATACGAACAACACTTACTTTGGTGCGATTTCGCTACCGGTAGGTCACGGCTACTGCATCAAACCGCCCATCGACCCAACGACTACCATCCCCCGCTCCCCGCCGATCCCGCGTCGGCAGAATCCCGACTTATCAGCTACGCGGCGGAAGCTTGAAAGCTGGGTGTCCCCGTCACTTATCCCCTTCCCCTTCGACCAAAGCTGGCTGTCCCCTTCGACAAATGACCGTCGGGAGAACCGGGCTGTCGTCCCATGCCGGGTGGGTCGAGCCAAGTTGTCGGACCATCGCGGTCCGCGGGCTTTCGGGAACGTCGAAACGCGCCGCCACCTGGGCGTCATCGGGCGGCGCGTCGGGCAGCAAAGGCAGCTCGGCAAACCGCTCCGCCATCTGTCTCAATTCCGACAGCGACTCGTCCGAACCCAACACGGATGCGGCGTTGGGCGAGGGCTGCCAGAGCCAGACTCGGGCATCGGGCGAGAGGCCCTCGGCAAACAGCGTCAGCGTGCCGCCCTGCTCAACCGACTCGATCACGTGTCCAATCTCAGGCCGCTGCCCTTCGTCCGCCGCGGCTTGCGTCGCCATGCTCGCGATCCAAGTGACCGCCGGTATCATCAGACTCGCACTAAACCATGCTCGCAGCACACCATGTCCAGGCCCCATGTCCAGGCCCCATGTCCAGGCCCCATCGCACTGGCCCTTTCCTTCATCCGTTCGAACTCCCACTCCGCGGTATGGCTCTTGCATTTCTAGTTGCCAACCCCAGAGAACGCTGATACCTCGCGTTCAAACCAACGGATTGACGACCACGACTCCGTTGAAGTCTTGGCCGGCCGTCAAGTCCTCGGTCCACAGTTCACGGGCACCGGCTTGCTGAGCAGCGGCGACCACCGCCGCATCCCAGTAGGAAAGCTGCCATCGCTGCTGCAGCGCCAACGCTTGCCGCAGTAGCGCCCGGGTGTTCTCCATGACACGCCAAGCCAGATAACTCCGTACGATGTCCGCGGAATCCGCCACGAGAACCCCTTTGCGAACCAAGTTGACGTGCATTTCCTGGAGGATTTGAATGCTGACCGCTGGGACCTCGCGGCGGTCCCAAAACCCTCGGACCAGTCGCGCGGCTTTGGTGTGCCGATCGCCTGCATCCACATCATGCGCATAGATCAGGATGTTCGTGTCCAGGAGGATGTCAACTACGGTCATAAACTTCCTCGCGGCTTAGCGGGCGACTGCCAAGGTGAAAACCTGCGTCCAAGTACTGCAGAGCCCGACGTCGGTCCTGTTCGTAATCCTCCGCTTCGTCCAACGCTCGCCGAAGAAGTTCCGCAACCCAGGCCGGAAAAGACTTGTTCTCGTTCACCGCGCGACGATGAGCCCGATCCAGTAGTTGCTCGTCGATTTCGAGTGTCAGGGTCTTGTTCATAATCCGGATTCTATCGTCTTGCGGACGAGTTGTACACGGATGATTCGACGAAATCACCAGCAAACGCCCAAGGGGACATCACTGATTTTCCATGAGTGCCGCGGAAGCAAGACACCGGTGGGCTAACTTGAAAGCTGGGTGTGCCATCACTTGTCTGGATATCGACCGTCGTCGCGGTACGTCGGTTCCTCCGTTTACTGCGCCGGCACTTCGACGGACAAATCCTCGTTTTCCTTGGGCAGTTCTACTTCCAAGCGATACGGTGGAAACAGGGGCGTCGGGATGTTGTCCGGGTCTTCGGTGCTTGGTACGGGCACACCGTCATAGCCCATGATTTCCAGGATATACGCGCCGCCCACGTGCCCCTTGCCAGGGCTAGTTGCGAATTTCCCACCTTTTATGGCGGCACTAGCCCCAGGACCGCGGTTACCTTTGACGTGATTTGGGATCAGCGTGATGTTTCCATTCGGAACAACCGCGCCCTGGTAAGAAACCGTTCCTGTCAGTTGATACGTCCCGGAATCCTCTGGACCGCCGCACCCAACCGCACAGAAGCTGGCAACGAACACGGCCAGAACAAATCGGATCTTCAACATTTAAGGCATTCTCCTTGTTGTGCTTCCAACCGGACCATCCGATCAAGGAAGCTGGATAGGTAGACCACTCTCTCTTCGGCCTAACGCCCAATAAGTCACCAAGTCGATTGTCTCGCTAACGAATCGCACCGAGGCATCGGCCAAACCGAAGTGGCAACCACCAGGATGGTTGCTACCAAACACCCGCTGTTGGGAACCACGCT
>REEF01000031.1 GCA_007695205.1 Planctomycetaceae bacterium | reverse complement strand
GCAACAGCAGCCCTTCCGCCCGAGCCACGTCCCCTTGGTGAGCGAAGACGGCACCGGCTTTGCCCAATGTGTTTACCAAATTGCGACGCATCGCGGCGGCATAGGTGACCTGGAACGGCTGATCCGCGTCTTCGGGCAACACCTCTCTCCGTCTGCGAAACTCCTCACGGTACCGCTCCGCTTCGACCTCTTTACCCAACCGGGAACTGACGTTGGTCAACGCCAAATACAACTCGCCGGATCGGTCGCCCAGATCCAAAGCCCGCAGCAAGCTGGTCTCCGCATCCGTAAACTGTTCGAGCTGCCATTGCGTTTGGCCGAGCAACCGCCAGTTCTCCGCCACGGGTTCGTACTTCTTCAAGCTGCCCAGCAGCAACTGCTCCGCGTCCTCGACCCGCCCGACTTTGCTGAGCGCCGTCGCCAGATGGTGATCCAGTTCCGGCGACGAATGCCCCTCGGCCAACGCGTCGCTGAGCGCTTCGATCGCCGCCTGATCCTCGCCGCGTTCCATGGCGATCGTGGCCAGCGCGACGCGTGGTGCCAGGTTCGTGGGCGCCAGCGAAATGCATCGCTGCCAAATCTCCTCGGCTTTGCGCGTCTGCCGCAGCTCGGCATGAACGGTCGCCGCGACATGCAACGCCTCGGGCAATTCGGGAAATCGCTGCTGAAGCTCATCGGAGATCCCGATCAGCTCCTTTTCCAACTCCTCGGCCGTCGCGGCCGCAGGCACGCTTGCCAGGTTGACTGTCGGGGCCGCGAACGGTGCCCGGCCATCCGCATCATCCGGCGGCGGGTTCCACCACGCAACCACTCCGACGATCATTCCGGCGATGATCACACTGGCGACCCCCAGCCGAACGCAACGTCCTGCGAAGCTGTCTGCCGACGGACTCTCCGCCGCCGAACCGTCTGATGGTACTCCGGTGGTCGGCACCCTCCGCCCGGACTGGTCGGAAGCACGTTTCGAGCGTCTGCGGTTTCCCATGGCACGGTCACTCCTCGGCTTGTCCCGTTCCCTCCGTCAGGACCACCAACTGATCGACAGCCAAATCCTGGAACGATTCGACGCCGCCGCCGGGCCAACGGACTTCCAAGCGGTCGACTCGCGGGATCTTGCCCAACCCAAAACTCAGGCGCGATCCGTAATGGCTCTGGTACCCCCGGCCACTGTGTACCTCGGCGACTTGGATCAAGTCGCCTGCCACGACGCGCACCCGGGCTCCGACCGCATCACGGTTCGCCGTGACGCCTCGTAGTTGCACCTGCAACCAGTGGTGGCCGTGATCCGAATCGTTGCGGATGATCGTCGGCGCCGCATTGGAATTCAACACGACCACATCCACCCGGCCGTCGTTGGTCAAATCGTCCAGCCCGACCCCGCGGCTGCTCTGGACCACCGCCAGGCCGCTGCCACTGGTCCGGGACACGTCCTCGAATGTTCCATCACCCCGGTTTCGCAGCAAGAAGTTACGCACTCGGAACGCGGTCCGATCGTCCACGTGCTCGATGGGATCGAAATGTCCGCAGGCGATGAACAGATCGCGATGGCCGTCGTTGTCAAAGTCGGCAAAGCCCGTACCCCAGGTCACGTGCGGGAACAGACCGACATCCAGTCGAGCTGCATTGGTGGCATCCACGAAAAAACCTTCGCCCAAATTTCGGTACAGCACGGGCATCTCCGAGGCGAAATTGGTCATGATCAGATCCAGATGCCCGTCGTTGTCGTAATCGCCACAGTCGACTCCCATGCTCGAATTGCGGTTACCAAGGAAATCATAGGCCAGACCGGCGACTAAGGCATCTTCCGTGAATCGGCCCTGCCCATCGTTTCGGTACAGGAAGTTGGCCGCACCGTCATTGCCGACCAGGATGTCCGTGTACCCATTCCCATTGTAATCGAAACAGACCACGCCCATACCGGGCCCCGCGACAGATCCGATGCCGGATGATTCCGTGACGTCGCTGAACGTGCCGTCGCCGTTATTGCGATAGAGCGTATCGGGCACCGGCCGATAGTATTGGGGGCTGGCCTGAAATAGGAACTGGCCCATCGGTAGCGGCACGTGGTTTTCGTAGGTGAAATCGATGTAGTTCGATGCGAACAGATCCAGAGTTCCGTCACCGTCGATGTCCAGGAAGGAAACGCCCGCGCCAACCCGGTCGCCGTTTCCGACGCCCGCTGCCTCCGTCACCTCCGTAAACGTCCCGTCCCCGTTGTTGCGGTACAAGACGTTGGGGCCAAAATTGCTGATGTACAAATCCGGGTAGCCGTTGTTGTTGTAGTCGCCCACCGTCACGGCCAACCCGTGCCCGAGGTCGCCCACCCCGGCCCGAGCGGTCACATCCGTAAAGCTGCCGTCCCCATTGTTCCGATAGAGTGCGTTGCGAGGCCGCGTATCGACCTCCGTCCCTTGCAGGGGTGCTCCGTTCAGGAAGTAGATGTCGATCAACCCGTCGCGGTCATAGTCGAACAACGCCAAGCCGCCCACCACGCCCTCGACAATGTACCCCTGCCCGGCCCCACCGTGCGAATGCACGAAAGCGATCCCCGACTGGGCCGTCACGTCCGTCATCCGTAGCACCGACTCGGCCTGCGACGGGGCCACCACCAGCAGCGCCAGCATGAAACAGGTTGGCAACAAGGTCTTTAGAGTCTTTAGTCGTAACATGCTCGCACGGTGCGCGCATCTTTGTAGGTTGGGACTCTGTCCCG
>REEF01000947.1 GCA_007695205.1 Planctomycetaceae bacterium | reverse complement strand
GACTCCCGACCCCGCCCGCGTCACCCATGCAAGGCTACCTTGATTGACAAGAAACGCCCGGCCGGGTGCTTAACCTGGGTTATAGCTCAGTTTTGCTCGAATTGCAATCGATCAGGTTTATCTTGACCTTGACGGACCGTTTGCCGTACTATCCCGTGTCCCTGTGCGCACGGAGTGCGCGTTGGGGATGCGACCGCGCGCGGAAGTCGCCTGTGGCGCAACTTATCCTCTGATTTTTCGGGTAGCCGATAAGCGTGTTTTCCCTAGCTTGCAAATCGATCCTGCCGGCGCTGATCGTGGCGTTGCTTGTGCGTTTGGCAGCCGGCGTCTGGTGGCAGGATCGGTTGCCGGATGACCAACGGTTCGGTTTTCCGGACAGCGAGAGTTACTGGGTTCTGGCTGATCGAATCGCCAGTGGCGAACCGTACGCCTTGAATCCGGATCGGCGAGTCTTTCGGACCCCCGGCTATCCGGTGTTGCTAGCACCTTTGTTTGTAGTGGTCGATGGACAGCCGCCGGTGCTTTGGGGGCGATTTTTGGGAGCCGTATTGGGTACGGCTGCTGTGGCGGCAGCCGCCGCGCTGGCCTGGGTGTTGTTCGGCCGCCAGAGCGGCGTGGTGGCAGCATGGGCGGCCGCCCTGTATCCCGAGGCGGTGGCGATGAGCACGTTTGTGTTGTCCGAAGCGCCGTTCGTGCCGCTGATGCTGATGCAACTGCTGCTAGCCACGCTGGCTTGGCGTAGCGACGAACCGTCCCGCCAATCACGTTGGGCGGGGCTGGCCGGTCTGACGGCCGGAGCGGCGACGCTGATGCGTCCCAGTTGGCTGCTGTTCACTCCGCTGGCGCTGATGGTTGCTTGCCTGGACTCGCACCAGCGCCGTCGCGCCCTGCGGATCGGGGTCTGGATGCTGCTGGGTTTGACCCTGGCCATGTCGCCGTGGTGGATTCGCAATGCGTGGGTAACGGGCCATTTTGTGCCGACGACCTTGCAGGTAGGCGAGAGCCTGTACGATGGCTGGAATCCGCAAGCCACGGGGGCCAGCGACATGCAGTTCGTCGAAGAATTCCGCCAACGATTGCGACAGGAGGACGCGGCGCCAGGGGTTGCCGAGCGGGGATTCGACCGATCTTTCGAACAGCGACTGGACCAGCGGATGCGGGACGCCGCTTGGCGTTGGGCGGCGGCTCATCCCATGGACGCCGTGCGTTTGGCGGGCGTGAAGTTTTTGCGGATCTGGAACGTCTGGCCCAACGAGCCATCGTTGGCGAACTGGCGGTTCGGTTTGTTGGTTCTGGTGGGTTATGTTCCGTTGCTGGTCGTTGGGGTTTACGGCGCATGGCGTTGGGCGTCCGCCGGCTGGCCTTATCAACTGTGTTTTCTGCCCGCCCTGTACTTTACCGCGTTGCACATGATCTTTGTGGGTTCGATCCGTTATCGCCAGCCTGCGATGGTGGCCTTGCTGGTCTTGGCTGCAGGAGTCGTCGGTACTTGGTGGTCACGTCGGGTTCCGCCGTCCCAAGAGGGTAGCTGTCGGTGAGCCAATCCCAGCAAATCGGGTTCTTCGTGCGCATGCATCGCAGCTTGCGGCAGTTGCTGATGTTGGGCGTGCTGCTGGGCTTGGCGGTGCTATGCGGCTGGTTGCTGCTGCAGCAACAGGTGGACAACGAAATCCGGTTAGAGGTCGAGCAGCGATTTGCCCAACATTATCCTGGCTATCATGTCACGGTCCGCGACGCTCGGCTGATCGAAGGCCGCGGGATCGAGATCCAGGGTTTGGCGATCTATCGGCGGCCGGAGATCGAGCCGGTGGTCTACGTACACGAGATCATGGTGCACAGCCCGATCGTGCTGCAGGATTTGGTCTACGGTCACATGCCGTCTGCCGATCGGTTACGATTGCGCGGCGTGCAACTGCGTGGCCGTTTGGACGAGCAGGGCCAGTGCGATCTGGTCCACCTATGGCCTCCGCCCCGCTTTGGGCCTCGCACCCCGCGAATCAGCATGCAGGACGCGACGGTACACCTAACGACCGGCCAAAGTCCCCATACGCAGACCTTTGCGATCCGCGATCTGAACTTGGAAATTTCGCCGCGAGATGACCAGGGGCAGCACTTGGCGGCCGACACGGTGAAGGGCAAAGCTTTGCAGTTGCAAGGCACCGGGACAGCCGATCACCTGAAACAAGTGCGATTCGAGGCACTGTTGCCTATCGAGTCGGGTGTTTGGGATCTGCGCGGGCAGGTCAGCGGGCTGAAATTGTCTCCATCGTTGTATCGGACCATCCCGGAACCGTGGCGTCAGTGGAGCCAGCCGATGCAGTCGGTCGAGGGCCGCGTTTCGTTGGACTTTCACGTCTCGGGCGATTCGCGTACCGAATCGCCACCCCGCTTCGCCGTCCAGGGTCAATGGGCTGACGGCCAGATCCGCGATGCGCGGCTGCCCTTCCGTCTGTACGACGGACGCGCCCGATTCCGCTGGGACGATCGGCATCTGGCCATCCAGAACTTCTACGCTCGCAATGGCGCCACCGAACTGGAATTGTCGTGGACGGGGCAAGACTTCAGCGGCAGCAGCCCCATGTCGCTGGAAGCGCGAGCTCGACGCCTGCACCTGGATCAGGCATTCGCCCAGGTCTTGCCAGCGGCGCTGGTCGAGGTCTGGCAGGAGTATTCACCGCAGGGAGTGGTCGACGCCGACGTCCAATTGGATTTCGATGGTCAGCGATGGCATCCTCGAGCCCAGGTGACATGCCACGATGTCTCGTTCGTCTACCGCGAGTTTCCCTATCGACTGCAGCGGGCTCGAGGCCAGATCACGCTGGCTCGGGATGTCCTGTCGATCGAACTCGAAGCGGCTGCGAGCGAACAGACGGTGACCATCAACGGTCGGGTCGACCACGTAACCGGCGCACCGACCGGTTGGTTGGAAATCGCCTGTCCGCGCCCGATTCCCCTGGACGAAAAACTGCTGAACGCTGTGGTCGACACCCAGGCTCGAAGGGTCCTTGAATCGTTGCGTCCGGGCGGAGCCTTGACGGTCGCTGGGCGTTTCGAGCGGCGGCAGCCCGACGGCCCCACCCACCGCTTGGTCAAGATCGATTTGCACAATTGCACCATGCGTTACGATCGCTTTGCCTATCCGCTGGGATCGATTCGCGGAACGATCGTCTGGGACGACCGGGGCTGGACGTTCCAGAATTTGTCGGGGCGTAATCGTAGCGGATACATCGAATGCCACGGCAGTTGGATGCCCACCGATGATGGCGGCAGCCTGCTGACGTTGAACTTCACGGGCACGGAAGTCCCTTTGGAAGACGACTTACGAGATGCTTTGCATCCCAGTGCCCAACGCGTCTGGCGGGAATTGCGTCCGCAAGGTGCTTTGGATCACCTGCAGGTCATGCTCCAGTACCGATCGACCGAGGACGACCTTTCGATAGAAGTTCAGGCTCGCGAATGGGAAAAGCGATTGCAGGACGAAGGGCGCAGCATCACGCTGATGCCCAAGTCGTTTCCCCAGCGTCTGAACGATCTGTCGGGAATCGTCACTTACCGCGACGGCCAGGTCCGGATGCAGCGGATGTCCGCTCGACTGGAAAACGCCTCGATCAGCCTGGACGGCTGGTGCCGCTTCGAATCGGAGGATCGGTGGCTGGTCGATGTGACGAATCTGGTGATCGAGCGAGCGCGTTTCGATCGGGAATTGGTCAGCGCGCTGCCCAAGGGATGGGGCAAGGCCATCGACCGGCTGTCGCCGCGAGGCGATGTGAGCGTTCACGGTGCGTTGGCGATTCGCGGCGCCCAGGGCCAGCCACCCGCCGTCTCGTGGGATCTGAATGTGGACTTGGAGAACGTCAGCCTGGTCTGCGGTTTGGCGCTGGAGCAGGTCCACGGCGAAGTGCGTCTGACGGGCAGAAGCATGGGTAACGATTTCTTCAGTCGCGGGGATCTGCAGCTCGATTCCCTGATGCACCAGGACCTGCAGCTCACCCAGATTCGCGGCCCCCTGCTGATCCAACCGGATCGAGTCGTGTTGGGGATCGAGGCGGAGGGCGACGAGATCGACGGGGCGCCCCGGTCGTTGGTCGCACAAGCCTTTGGCGGAACGATCTCGGCCGATATCGCGGTCGGGCTGGACGACCAGCTTCCCTTCCATCTTCGAGCGGCGTTGGAGGACGGCGATTTACAGCAGTTCACCACCGAGGTCTCGCACGCCGACCGGGACATCCGTGGCAAGGCCAATGCCGTGGTGAATCTGCGCGGGACGGCTCAAGGTCGCCATACGTGGCGCGGCGATGGATTCGTCCGGCTGTTCGAGGCGGACATCTATGAGGTCCCGGTCATGCTGGCGCTGCTGAAGTTGCTGAGCATCCGGCCGCCCGATCGTACGGCCTTTACCAGCAGCAATATCGATTTCCGCATCCAGGGCGAACACCTGTACTTTGACCGGATCGACTTTCACGGCGATGCGATCAGTCTGAAAGGGCATGGCGAGATGAACCTGGATCGACAGATCGACATGAAATTCTACACCTTGGTAGGGCGGCGCGAGTGGGAACCGGCCGCGTTGCGCGCGCTGCTGCATCAGGCAGCTCAGCAACTGCTGTTGATCCGCGCGACCGGCACCCTGGATCAGCCGCACTTGACTCGCGAACCTCTGCCGATGGTCCGCGAGACCTTGGAACAGTTATTCCCCGAGGCCGCCGCACGAAACCAAGTGAGCTGGCTGAACAGGGGACGGGCGCCGTAACGGAAACCACGGGAGAGATGCTGGATGCGATTTACCAAGATGCATGGCGCGGGAAACGACTATGTGTACGTCGATTGTTTCACCCAGGACGTGCCCGACGACCTGCCCGAACTGGCGCGGCGGATCTCGGATCGACGGTTCGGCGTCGGCGGGGATGGGCTGATCCTGATCCGACCTTCGGAATCGGCCGATGCGCGGATGCAGATGTTCAACGCAGACGGATCGGAAGCCCAGATGTGCGGCAACGGCATCCGCTGTGTGGCCAAATACGTGTACGATCACGGCTTGTGCCGGCGCGAACGGTTGCGGATCGAAACGGGTGCGGGTGTGCTGGCAGTGCTCGTCCAGGCTCGTGATGGCCTGGTGCAGCAGGTTCGAGTGGACATGGGGCCGCCGATCCTGGAAGCCTCGCAAATCCCGACCAAACTGCCCGGCTCGCCCGTCGTCGATGTGCCGTTGGAAGTCGCCGGACATCGCTGGAACGTCACCTGCGTATCGATGGGCAATCCGCATTGCGTGATCTTCGTCCCCGAAGCCACGGACGAACTGGTCCTGGGTCTGGGGCCTCGGATCGAAACCGCACCGGAATTCCCGGCGCGGGTCAACGTCGAATTCGTCGAAGTCATCGGGCCGGGCGAAGTCCGCCAGCGGACCTGGGAACGCGGCTCGGGCGAGACCTGGGCCTGTGGTACCGGCGCCAGCGCCGTCTGCGTCGCCGGCGTGCTGACCGGACGCACCCAGCGACGCATCGTCAATCATCTGCGCGGCGGCGACCTGATCCTCCATTGGAATGACGCCGACGATCGTGTGTCCATGACGGGACCGGCCGAGGAGGTTTTTCAAGGCCAATGGCCTTCTAACAGGTTCTAGCACGATAATCATCTTCGGAAACCTTTATCACCAACCATGTCCTAGCAAGGATGCACTTTCATGGGTCGACAGAAACTTTGGCAGGGAAAACTGGGGGGATTGGCGATCTACGCCTTTGTCCGCCAGTGGATGAGCACGCTGGATTACCAGGCCCTGATGTACGATCCGGCGACCGATCCGGCGAACGAAGATTATCAGCCGTCGATGATCTTCGTGTTCTGGCATGAGTACATCCCGTGCCCCTTCTATCTGCGTCCGCATTGCGACATCGCCATGCTGCTCAGCCGCCATCGCGATGCCGACTGGCTGTGCGAGGCGGCCCGACACATGGGCTTTCGCACGGTTCGAGGGTCGACACGACGCGGCGGAGATGCGGCGTTGCGGGAATTGGCGCGAGCCAGTCGGACGCTGAACCTGGCGATCACCCCCGATGGTCCTCGCGGCCCACGCCGCTGCCTGGCGCCCGGTTGCATCTTCCTGGCTTCCAAGTTGAAATTGCCGCTGGTGCCCTTTGGGGTCGGGTATGATCGACCCTGGCGGATGCCGACCTGGGACCGATTCGCGTTGCCCCGGCCGTATTCTCGGGCTCGTATCGTGACCGGGCCGCGGTTGCATGTCCCGCCCGACCTGGATCGCGAAGGACTGGAATCGTATCGGGTCCATGCCGAGACCGTGTTGAATCGATTGTCGGACGAGGCGGAGCAGTGGGCCGTATCCGGCCAACGACGGCAAGGTCAGATCCGAGCCTATCGCAGACCGCGTCCTGCCGTCCGGCGGGCGGGTCACAACGACGGTATGCCAAGCCTGTCGATCCGGCTGGCATGAGACCACCACCGGACCGCAAGTCGGTTGGTCGATCCGAAGGAGAAACATCGTGAAAGTGCTTGTTACGGGAGCTGGTGGGTTTTTGGGCCGATATTTGGTCGAACAACTGGTGGCTCGAGGCGATCGCGTCCGCTGCGTGTCACGTGGCTACTATCCGGAACTCGAACCGCTGGGCGTCGAGACGGTCCAGGGCGACCTGCGCGATCCGGACATGGCCTCCGTCGTTTGCCACGGCATGGATGTCGTGTTCCATTGTGCAGCCGTGGCGGGGATTTGGGGACCTTGGGATCACTTTCATGGTATTAACACCGTGGCCACGCAGAATATCGTGGCCGGCTGCCTGCGAAATCGTGTTGCCCGATTGGTCTACTCCAGCAGTCCCAGCGTCACCTTTGATGGCAGCGACCAAGATGGCGTCGATGAATCGGTGCCCTACCCGCGTCGATGGCTGTGCCACTATCAGCACACCAAAGCACTTGCCGAGCAACATGTCCTGGAGGTCAGCGGGCAGCAGGGACTCTTGACATGTGCCCTTCGCCCACACCTGATATGGGGGCCGCGAGATGCCCACTTGATCCCTCGGCTGTTACAGCGGGCACGTAGCGGCCAACTGCGTCAGGTCGGTGATGGGACAAACCTGGTCGACATGATCTATGTCGAAAATGCGGCGGCGGCCCATCTGATGGCGGCCGATGCCCTCGCACCGGGCTCGCCGGTTGCCGGTCGAGCGTATTTCCTGAGCCAGGGCCAGGCGGTGAACTGTTGGGGCTGGATCAATGAAATCCTGGGCTTGGCCGGGCTGCCACCGGTCCACAAGACCATTTCTTTTAACGCCGCCTGGCGGATCGGTGGAGTGCTGGAGACCATCTACCGCACGATGGGCTGGACCAGCGAGCCTCGGATGACACGCTTCCTGGCCTCCCAATTGGCCAAAAACCACTATTTTGACATCGGTCGCGCGCAGCGTGATTTTGGCTATGTTCCTCAGGTTTCCACGGCCGAAGGCATGTCGCGGTTGGCGGCGGAGCTATCAGCGAACAAATCGGGAAACTGAGAACCGGGGCGCTTGTCAAGCTCTGTGGAAATGGGTAGTTTCATAGATTCCGGGTCCGTCGAGGTTTTGGCGGATCAAAGAATCGAGCTGCTGCTCCGCACCGTTGCGTCGCAGGTTCGATCGAGGGCTTGCTAGGAAGGAAATATGGTCGCGACCATTTCGTCGAATCATTTGCCGGACAATCAACGGATCGTATTGACGGGGATCGGATTGACGGCACCCAACGGAAACTCGCTGGACGAGTTCCGTGAGAGTCTGTTGAACGGACGTAGCGGGGTATCGGAATACGAGATCCGTTATGTGGGCAAGACGTTTGCCGGCATCTGTCGCTTTGACGAACGCCGCCATCAAGCTCGGAAAGACCTGCGTCGCGGGACGCGGGCGGGCAGTGTGGGGGTCTATTGCAGCAACGAGGCGATCGGTGATTCCGGGTTGGATTGGTCGAACATCGATAAATCGCGAGTCGGGATTTATCTGGGGGTGACCGAGCACGGGAACGTCGAGACGGAGAACGAGATCTTCGAGATCAAGGGCTACGATTACGACACCAGTTTTTGGTCTCATCATCACAATCCTCGCACGGTAGCGAACAATCCGGCGGGCGAGGTGGCATTGAACATGGGCATCACCGGCCCGCACTACACGATCGGAGCGGCCTGTGCGGCGGGCAATGCGGGGTTGATCCAAGGCGCGCAGATGCTGCGATTGAACGAATGCGATCTGGCGCTGTGCGGCGGAGTTTCGGAGAGCATTCGCACGTTCGGGATCTTCGCCAGCTTTCGCAGCCAAGGGGCGTTGGCCGAACACACCGATCCGACTCGCGCTTCCCGGCCTTTCGATATGCAGCGCAATGGCATCGTGGTATCCGAGGGGGGTTGCGTCTACACGCTGGAGCGTCTGGAGGATGCTCGTCGCCGGGGGGCACGGATCTACGGCGAACTGGTCGGCTATGCGATGAACACGGACGCGACGGATTTTGTGCTGCCCAACCCGGAACGCCAGGCCGAATGCGTCCAGTTGGCGTTGAAGCGTGCCGGGCTGGTCCCCGAACAGATCGACATCGTCAGCACGCACGCGACGGGAACGACCAGCGGCGATACGCAAGAATGCGAAGCGCTGCGCCGCGTCTTCAGCAGTTCCGACCGGACCTGCTTCAACAACACCAAGAGCTTTATCGGTCACAGCATGGGCGCGGCCGGGGCTTTGGAACTGGCCGGTAACCTGGCCGCGTTTCAGGACGAGGTGTGCCATGCAACCATCAACGTGGATCAACTGGACCCGGAATGCGAACTGAAGGGGCTGGTATTGAACGAACCGCGCGAGATGAAAAGCCCCACCTACGTCCTGAATAACTCGTTCGGAATGCTCGGGATCAATTCCGTTGTGATCGTCAAACGGTTCTAAACGGTTGTTGTCCGGACGGTTGGTGTACAGTCATGGATGCCGGATGGCGGCGTTCGGAAACGAATCATCTTGAAATACGGAGGCAAAACAGTATGACACCCGCAGCGATTCGTGGGGAGGTTCTGGATATCCTGGAGAACATCGCTCCGGATGAAGATCTGGACAGCCTGCAGGATGACGTCTCTTTCCGCGAACAACTGGAGATGGACAGCATGGACTTCCTGGATATCGTGATGGAGCTGCGCAAGCGGCACCGGATCCAGATCCCGGAAGAAGATTATGGCCAACTGGCCAGCATGGCCAGTACGGTCGAGTACTTGACGCCGCTGATGAAGGACATTTAGCGCCGTTTTTCAGCTTGGAAGCTGATCCGTGGGGTGCGAACCAACGATTGCTGATGTACGACACGATCATCATCGGCGCGGGGATGTCAGGCCTGGCGGCCGGGATCCGACTGGCCTACTACGACCAGCGGGTCTGCGTTCTGGAGCGTCATTATACCATCGGCGGACTCAATTCGTTCTATCGTCTGCGCGGACGCGATTACGATGTGGGGCTGCATGCCGTGACGAACTTCACGCCGAAGGGGACCAAGAAGGGGCCCTTCGCCCGGCTGTTGCGGCAGTTGCGTTTCCGTTGGGATGACTTCACGCTGGCTCCGCAGATCGGATCGGCGATCCGGTTCCCCGGCATGGAACTGCTGTTCAACAATGACATCGAGTTGCTCCAATCGCAAATCGCCGCTCGGTTTCCTCACGAGAAAGACCGTTTCCAGCAACTGCTGCGCGAATTGGTCGACTACGACGACCTGCAGCAGGAACACTTTAACATGTCGGCTCGCCAGGTCTTGAGCCAGACGTTGCGAGATCCGCTGTTGATCGAAGCCCTGCTGTGCCCGCTGATGTGGTACGGGAATCCTTGCGAGCGGGATATGGCGTTCGGCCAGTTCTGCATCATGTTCCGCAGCATCTTCCTGGAAGGTTTTGCCAGGCCGTTTCGCGGCGTGCGTCCGATCCTGCGGAATCTGGTCAAACGATTCCGTTCCCTGGGCGGCGAATTGCGTTTGCGCAGCGGGGTCAACCAGATCGTCGTCCAGGATGGCCGTGCCGTCGGCGTGGTGTTGGACGACGGCCAGCAGATCGAGGCGCGACGGATCCTGTCGTCCGCCGGTTACGTCGAAACGATGCGTTTGTGTGACGATGTCAGTTGCGTCCGCACGGACCAGGCCGGCCGCCTGTCGTTCGTCGAATCGATTTCGATCCTGGACAAGCAGCCTGCGGAATTGGGCTACGATCGGACGATTGTCTTCTTTAACGATTCGGATCGATTCCACTGGCAGATGCCTCACGAGGATCTGTGCGACGTGCGGACCGGGGTGATTTGTTCGCCGAATAACTACGCTTACGATCCGTCCGATGGGCAGTTGCCCGATGGGGTGATCCGGATCACGGCGTTGGCCAGTTTCGAACGCTGGACGGCGCTGGCCGAAGAGCCGTACCGGCTGGAGAAACTGCATTGGTACGACCGCCTGGCCGAATCGGCGGTGCGTTTCATGCCCGATTACCGGGCGCACGTGATCGATACCGACATGTTCACGCCCAGCACCATCCGCCGCTTTACCTGGCACGACAACGGGGCGGTCTACGGAGCCCCCGAGAAACGGCTGGATGGCACCACGCATCTGCAGAATGTGTTCCTGTGCGGTACCGATCAGGGATTCGTCGGGATCATCGGATCGATCGTCAGCGGGATCTCGATCGCCAACCAGCACTGTTTGAAGGACTGAGACGCCGCCATGCCCAAAGACTTCCTGAAAGACGCTCGAGAACGTTACGATGTGATTGTGATCGGTTCCGGATTGGGCGGCATGACCGCCGCGAACGTGCTGGGACGCGCCGGCTATTCCGTTTTGCTGCTGGAACAACACTACAAGCTGGGTGGGCTGGCTACCTGGTTCAAGCGGCCGGGAGGCCACATTTTCGATATCTCGCTGCACGGGTTTCCCGTCGGGATGATCAAAAGCTGCCGCCGCTACTGGAACCGCGAGATCGCGGACCGTATCGTCCAGTTGAAGAACATCCGCTTCGACAACCCCATGTTCTCGCTGACCACCACCTACGATCGGCACGACTTCACGCAGCTACTGGTCCAGCGATTCGGGATCGATCCGGCAACGGTCCAGGCGTTCTTTGACGCGGCGCGTGGCATGAACTTCTACGACGATCAACAGATGACGGTCGGCCAGTTGTTCCAGCGGTTCTTCCCGGGCCGCGATGACGTCATCCGGCTGCTGATGGAGCCGATCGTCTACGCCAACGGATCGACGCTGGAAGATCCGGCCATCACCTACGGTATCGTGTTTTCGAACTTCATGTCCAAAGGCGTGTACATTTTCGAAGGCGGTACCGATCGGCTGGTCCAATTGATGCACGATGAATTGAAAAGCAACGGAGTCGATGTGCGCATCCGCTGCGATGTCGAGAAGATCCTGATTGCAAGCGGTCAAGTCCAGGGGGTGGTGGTCAACGGCCGCACGATCCACGCTTCGGCCGTGGTCTCCAACGCCAATCTCCGGTCGACCATCTTCCGCATGGTCGGCGAACAGAATCTTGACCCCGCCTTTGTGGACCAGGCGCGCGAGGTGCGATTGAACACGTCCAGCACTCAGGTCTACATGGCGCTGAAGCCCGATGAACACATCGACGAATCGACGGGCGATCTGCTGTTCAGTTCAACGGCTCGGCAGTTCCGCACCGACCTGTTGCTGAGCCGTGACATCACCAGTCGGACCTTCTCGTTCTACTACCCGCGGATGCGGCCGCACGCCCGGCCCCGTTACGCGATCGTCTCCAGCACCAACGCTCGTTACGAAGACTGGGCCGATCTGCCGGAAGAAGAGTACGAGGCCAGCAAACGCGAGCTGATCGAAACAACGTTAGACGCCCTGGAACAATACGTTCCCAACTGCCGGCAGCGGATCGACCACGTCGAAGCAGCCACGCCGCGCACGTTCCAGCACTATACCCAGCACCTGGCCGGCGCCAGCTTCGGCACCAAGTTCGAAGGATTGGCCGTCAGCCGGGCGCTGCCCGAACAGATCGGCGGCCTGTATCATGCCGGCAGCGTGGGGATCATCATGTCCGGCTGGCTGGGCGCGATCAATTACGGAGTGATCGTGGCCAACGATATCGATTCGCTGCTGTTGTCCCAGTCCCCTAGTTTGGCGGCCCACGCCGCCGAGGTGTCCTGAATGAATCGAGAAGAGATCGAAGCCCTGATTCCCCACCGTCCCCCGATGCTGCTGGTCGATCAGGTCGTTCAACGCGACCAGCAGACGATCGTATGTCGCAAGACGTTCCGCCCCGAGGAATACTTTTTTCAAGGCCATTACCCCGATTTTCCGTTGGTACCGGGCGTGATCCTGTGCGAAGCCGCCATGCAGGCCGGCGCGATCCTGCTGGCCGCTTGGATGGAAGAAGGACAGGGAGTTCCCGTGGCGACGCGGATGAACGATGTCCGCTTCAAACGCATGGTCCGACCGGGCGAAACGATCGAGATGCAGATCCGCTTGAACGAACGCCTGGCCGACGCATTCTTCATGACCGCCACGATCCGCTGCGAAGGCAAACTGGCCGTACGCTTCGACTTCGCCTGTACCATGGCCAAGGCCTGAGCGTGAACTCCAGCCGAAGGGGGGCGGGAGTCGTTTTCGGTCGACGATTCACCACATGGAAAACGCCTTACCCGAAAACGACTCCCGACGCCGGTGACCTCAGGCGTGCAACGCCACCTTAATTGGCAAGAAACGCTTGGCCGGGTGCCTATGCGACCATCCGGCGTGATGAGTGGGATCGCCGCCAAGCTGGCTGCTCGTCTTCTTCGTCGGTCTGCTCGGAAGGACCCGAGCTTCCGAACGATTGACCGGCTCGTTGCAGCCGTCTGCCCAATTCACGATGGCCGGACGTGGTGAACAGGGCGGACAACCGGCCGGCCAGGTGTGTGTACGTGGTCGCTCGATGAGGCCGCAGGAGAGCGGCGGAGAGGACGCCGGCCACATGAGCTGGCAACGACAGGGTTCCAGCCGAATGCCGGCAATGCTGTCGGAACAATCGCTCCGATTGTCGTCCCGTAAGGAAATTCAGCGGCGCGGCGATGTCCTCGTCGAAACCCGTCACGATCGATTGGCATTCCAATTCGCACGCGAACCCCAGCCGCCGCAGGCAGAGGCCCAAGTCGATATCCGCGAACCAAACACCCGCTTGTGGGCAGAATCCTTCGAGGGCCAGGAAGACGGACCGCCGATAAAATGAAGCCAATCGAGTCGGGCCGGTGATGTCACCGCGGAGCGTACGAGCGGCTCTGCTCAACTTGGTCCCCGCGCCGTGAACGATCACACGTCCGGCTGACGAGTAACGTAGACCTGCCGCCAGGACGTGGTTCGGATCGCGAGCGTCCAATATCAGCGGTGCCACCGCGGCGATTTCCGCGTCATGGAACCGTTCCATGGCAGCGTCGGTCCAGCCATCTTCCGCCAACATCCCCGGTTGCAAAAAATGAAGGACGCGACCAGCCGCTACCTGGGCGGCTGCGTTGACCATCGCGATCCCGTCGAACGTCGAAGCGACCGGAACAAAAGTCACCTCGTCGCTCAATCCGTAGGGATCGTCGTAGTTCCCGGGATGGACCACCATCACCTCACAGCCCACCGGCCGGTTTTCAAGCACAGATACCAGAGTGTCCTCGAATACCTGTGGGTCATTCAGAAGAGGCACAATAATCGATAGCTGGCACACGTCTTTTCACCTTCCTTGGATCGGACAGATCCCCGGGGCGACTGACCCGCAGTCGGATAGCCCGACAGAATCCTTCCCGTCTTATTTCGACCAATGTGCCAGCAAAGTTTATCCGATCATGGATTCGACAGGGCCGTCCGGCAAAAAAAGACGACTTTCGACCTACAAACCTTGGCTAGTTCTGGCTCAGCGAGTAATCATCGGTCGAAGTGCTCGGAGCGTTTTGTTCGGCTCGGATGCCCGCCTGGACCACAACCTGCATGGCTCCGGCGAGTTCCTGCGGAGCGAAATATCGCTCGGTATACCCGTTGCTCAACTGCACACGGTTCTTTTGCGCCAGCTCTTCCCAGCTCATGTTGTCCGTCAGATGCCAAGCGGCCGCTTGAGCGACGTTTCGGGGCACCTCACCACGACCCAGCATGGCACAGACTTCGGCCACCTGCCGGTTGTCAGTAAACGATTCAATCGGGCGGATTTCGTAGGGAACGCGCGGATTGGGGTCCGTTTTGCCGTGTTCCAGGCAGACGATGGGCACTCTGATCCTTCTGACGCTGCCGGTATCGCCATTGAACATCCCCCTGCCACCTCCCATGCCACCCATGCCGCCAAACTGAGCGAGCACGGGGACACCGGCG
>REEF01000645.1 GCA_007695205.1 Planctomycetaceae bacterium | reverse complement strand
ATGGGGGCCGCTCAATCTATGCCACCGAATCGACAAGCCGCCCACGCCCCATTTGAACTGAAAAACGGTTTTTTGCGGGGCGTTAGAACGTGAGCATACGAACGAGCCGTCATGGATCGCTGGGTTTGGATTCAGCTCCCCCAAATCGTTCCATTGACGAACCTATCGCATCGGCTTATAGTTCCAAATGGGGCTGTGTGGTTGCGTCATGACCGGATCGATGTAGCAGACGACAGCCGCGTCGAACAAAGGGGGGGTAATAGTAAGTCGTGATACGTAGAATCTTCAGCCTAGAAGGGGTGCGTTTTTCGCTGTTCTTCCTAGCGGCTGCGTTGGGCACTGTACGCGAGTTCCTTGGCGAATGGTTCATGACGCGCTCATGGTTGTGCCTTCTGGCGGGAATACCGGCGATCATCAGTGGTTTGGCTTTCCTGGCGATCGCACCCTGGCACGCACGTACGTCATCATTGGAATGGGCTCGACGGTACGAGCAGGCTGGGAATGCAGCGTTGCGGCGTAGTGATTGGGACGCGGCCACCGTTTATTTTCGGCGACTCGCCTATCTGGGCGGGGAATCCCCAGTTTCGATTTACGGATTGGCATTGACCGCCGAGCGGCAGGGGGATCTGCCGAATGCTCGCAATCGGATGCAACGGATCGCGCCCGAGACGCATCTTGGGTTCCCGCCAGCGCATTTCTGGTTGGCCAAGGACCTGATGGATCGGCAGGATCGGCTTAGCTTTGAGCAGCTTGATGTGCTGGAGCACCATCTGGTGCAAGCAGCGCGTCATCCGACTCACCGAGCCGAATCCCAGGTACACTTGACATCGCTTTATGCGATGCGAGGCGAAATCGACAAGGCGATCGGGGAGGCCGAGCGGGTGGCATTCGATCGGCCTGTGATTCATCTGACGTTGGCCGAATTATACGCACACGCCGGTCGTCACGAACGGTCGCAGCTCTCAGCGATCCGAGCCACTGAAGTTTTGGATGCTCGCAGGCTGGCTCAGCCCGACGATCCTGTGCTTCGCATCTTATGGGCTTCCAGCTTGAGACTTCAGGGACGGTTCGAGGATGCGGTGAATGCGTTGCGGCCCGGGCTCAGTTGGCCCGACCCCACGCCATTCCATCAGGCTTTGGCAGACACCTACTTGCATTGGTTCCGAAACACCACCACGCCGGAAAACCTTCGTTCGCCGCAGCAGATGGCCTTGCTGGAACAAGTGCTTCAATACGATGCCAACAATCAGCAGGCGATGGTGATCCTCTGCAATTACGTCATGCAGCCGGGCGAATCCGGCGCTCGTGCTGCGGAAATGTTGGACGAAATGTTGGAACGCGGCACGGCCCCCGCCGTGGTCCATTTGGCGCTGGGGATCCGCCATCTGCAGCAGGCCGAATCCGAATTGGCCTTGACGCATCTCCGGCAGGCCGGGCAGCATAACCCTCACCTGCCGGCATTGTTGAACAACATCGCTTGGGATATGGCCCATCAAGACCAGCCGAATCTGGAACTGGCCAGTCGTTTTGGCGAAGCCGCCGTACAGATGCAAAATCATCCTGAGTTTCACGATACCCTGGGGACGATCCTTGCGAAAATGGAAAAGGCGGAAGACGCGTTGCCGCACCTCGAAATCGCGTATCGCGAACTGCCGCCTCGTGCAACCATCCACCAGCACTTGGGCGATGTCTACGATCAGTTAGGCAAGGCCGATTTGGCAGCCCAACATCATCGTCAGGCTGCCGAACTGAAGTCGTCGCCGATCGAGGAAGGATCGCCTTGAGCCTTTGGCCGTAGCGAGCTTCTCTTGCGGCAACCAGCCAAGAGAAACGTACCATCAGTCGTTGCTGTTTTCCAGGCGACCGGCAGCCCACAACACGCCTTGGGTCAGCAAGGTTTCAAATTCTTCGGTGCGCATCGTTTCCGTGGCATGCCCGATGCTAGTTCCAAAAACGCGGCCTTCGCCGAACTGGTTGGTCCACACGATCGTGTGTTCGACATTGTCGCTGGAAACTCCGATGGCCAGGGACTCGGCCGTATCGGCCATGGCGTGAATCCGATACAACTCGCCCCGCTCGTACGACCACGTTTCCGGCAGCCCGCGCAACGTGGGATGGTCCCGTTTCTGGAACGTCACCGTCACCGGGGCGCCCCGTTCATGATTTCGGCTGGTGACTCCTAAAAAGGCCACCCATTGACCGCTCTCTTTTTCATCCGGCCAGTAATTGTGCAGGGTGCCGTGGATCACCACCGCCGGCAGTCCCTCACGATGCGGCTTGACAATCCGCTCGACCCACTCCGGGTTGCTGTACCGTGGCGCGTTGCACTTGTTGTAGATCACCACGTCATAGCCTTCCGCCCAGTTTTCGTTTTCAAACAACGGATGCCGGTCTTGGACACCGTCGACCGCCGATACGGTCAACTCGATCCCCGGGATGCGTTCCTCCAGTGTCTCGCGGACCACGGTCTCTTGGCCGGCATAGTCGTGCCAACCGCCGCCCGTCACGTACAGGGCTCGTAACGGTTCCGTGTCTGCGGTGGCTGCCGTGGAAAGAAAACCGACGATTGCCAAGCTGGAAATCAACATTACTTTGGTCATGCGCATCATGTCGTCTGCTCCTACGAGTTGTGAAACTGTCCAGTTCCACGGTAACCGCGCGTCTTCTGCCGGTCAACCCGTCGGCTTGGAGCGGCGTGGATCGGTCAATCTTTC
>REEF01000658.1 GCA_007695205.1 Planctomycetaceae bacterium | reverse complement strand
CTTGTAGAGGGGCAATGGATTGGCATGACGCGAAATGGTTTTGGTAAAAGATGGTTTTGGTAAAAGATGGTGGGCAAAAGATGTTTCAGGTATTGGTCTGGAATTCCGGTTTGCGGGGGAGATTCGCGATTGACCAGACTGTCCGGCAAAATACACGGATCAGCAGCTGAAATCAAGAAGCATGTCCCTTACCCAACTCCCCATCTTTTACCCACCATCTTTTACTATCAAGTCAAAGTGGCGAGAGTGATGCATTCGGGGTAGTTTGGCGATGAGGCTCCCTCTGGCGCTGGCTTCCAGCATCAAAACCCGAGCCGAAGCTGCTTTCACCGTGGCCCCTACTGCGATTGCCGAACTGGGTGGATCGCGTCAACGCTCCGCTCACCGACGCTGAGTTGGTCGCTGTCCGGCAATGTGTTCCGCGTGGCCGACCATGCGGGGACGCGGGATGGGCGGAGTCGATCGTCCGCCGACTCGGTTTGGAATCAACCATGCGTCCGTATGGCCGTCAGAGAGTCCGACCTGTGCCCGAAGAACAAATCAAAGAGGCCTAACCCCTTTGATTTTTCAGCGGGCATGGAGCTGATCGAAATGGTGGCGAAGCGCATCTCGCGCCACCCGTTCGAATCGCGCCTCGCCCGTCAAATGATTGCCTACCCGGTGCCAGGCAGATACGCTATAACGAATGCGGTTGAAGTCTTCGGTCGTAAGATGCGCGCAGCGTGCGTGCATCTGGGGAATCCGAAGCACGAAATCCGAAACTGTTCATCTGGTTGGAAACATTGAATTTCCGGTGTTGAATTCGCCCCCGTAGTTGCATTGCAAGTGGGACGGATTGGCAATCTGTCCTATAGGGAAGCGTTTGCAACGTTTGAACTTGTTCCGGATTTCGGATTTGGTTGCGGCCGGGATGATCACGGGGGGCGTTTTGCGGAGAGGTACCAACGCATGTTTGCGACGAGGATAAGCACCGCGTGGTGGGTGTTGCTGGCGGTCTTGGGATTATTCGTGGACGGATCGTTTGCGGCCGAGGAAGATCCGACGGTTCCGGCTGCTTCTGGCAGGCACGACTGGCCGACGTGGCGTTACGATTCCGGCCGCAGTGCTCGGGTTCCGCACGAACTGGCAGACGAGCTGCATCTGCAGTGGGTCCGCCAGTTGAGGGCACCTCGGCGGGCTTGGCCCGAGCAGCACGACGATGGCGACAAACTGGCCTTCGACCGCGTGTACGAACCGGTGGCTGCCGAGGGGCGTCTGTACGTGGCTTCGGACGACGGGCATCTGGTCTGCCTGGACGCCCGGTCGGGAGCACTGGTGTGGCGATTCCGGGCCGCGCCCAGCGAGCGGATGGTATTGGGGAACGAGCGGCTGATCAGCACGTGGCCGGTCCGTGGGGCGCCGGTGGTGCATGACGGCACGGTGTACCTGGCCGCAGGGATTTGGCCTTTCGAAGGGGTCTACGTCTACGCCTTGAACGCGGAAACGGCCGAAGTGATCTCGCAGCATTCCGGGGTCGGCGATTACGCGGTGGACGCCTACGGGGGCGAGGCGCGTTCGTTCAGCACCCTGGCGCCCCAAGGCTATCTGGCTGTGGCCGGGGACCGCTTGATCGTGGCGGGGGGACGCACCACACCGGCCGTGTTCGACCGGCAGACCGGGGAACTGTTGCGGTTCCATCCGGTCGATAAGCGCCGGGGCGGGTATGCTGTGTTTGCACCCGAAGACAGCGGAGCCACGGCCGGTTACGCGTTGTTGTTCGGGATCGGTTCGGGGCGTCTGCTGGACGAACTGCTGCTGCAATCCGATCTGCACGTGGTGGCTTTCGATCCTGACGCAGAGCGAGTCGCCCGTTTTCGGCGGCGATACGGGCAAGCCGGACTGTACGGGACGCGGGTGGCCGTGCGCCGGGGTGATGCCCGGACGACGTCCGTGCCGCCGTACATCGCATCGCTGATCGTATCGGAGGACCTGGAGGCGGTTGGATTGGCCCCGGAGGCGGATGGGGCCAGGGCCCTGTTCGAGCCTTTGCGCCCGTATGGCGGTGTCGCCTGGCTGCCGGTCCACGAAGCGGCGCAGGACGCCTGGACCACTGCGGTGCAGCGTGCCGATCTGGCGGGCGTCCGGGTGCAGCCGGCGGCGGACGGTCTGCGGATCTGCCGTGCCGGCCCCTTGCCCGGCGCCGGGGTCTGGGCTCACCCGTATGCCGACGCGGCCAACTCGGGTTATTCCACGGACGACCGGGTCCGGGCGCCTTTGGGCGTTGCGTGGTTCGGCGGTCCCTCGAACGAAAAGACCTTGCCGCGGCACATGAACGGGCCGGTCCCTCAAGTGGTCGCGGGCCGGTTGATCCTGCTGGGAGTCCATCACTTGAGTGCCCGCTGTGCGTTCACCGGCCGCGAACTCTGGGCGAAGGAATTGCCTGGCGTGGGCGAAGCCTTTACCTGCCTGGCCCATGAGGAACGTTACGAACAAGGTCTGCCGGTATACTTCCCCAGTCATCAGGGAGCCAGTTTCCGCGGCAGTCCCTACGTGTCGACGCCGGACAGCGTGTACGTGCTGTACCGGGACCGCTGCCTGCGGATCGATCTGGAAACCGGGCAGACCCGGGACACGTTCCGGCTGCCGGACCGCGAGCACCTGGAACGCCTGGCCGGCGCCTCGACGGATTCCTTGGCATCGCGGGTGGGAGAGTCCCAGCGGGAGCGGCGGGGGCACATCA
>REEF01000032.1 GCA_007695205.1 Planctomycetaceae bacterium | reverse complement strand
TCTCGAGATCGGCTGCACGTCTTGTTCAGCATCGATACGCAACAGACCGATCTCCCGCCTCCGGGCACCCATCCGGGCGTCGAACGGGACGACCAGGACTACGCGTTGGCCTGGACTCGAAGTTACGGCCGTGGTCGAGTGGTCTACTGTACGATCGGTCATAGCCCTCAGGACTTCATGACCCCGCGCATCCTTGAGTTCTATCTGCATGCGTTGCAGTTCATCATGGGCGATCTGGATGGGACCACAACGCCCAGCAATCGGTTGACGCCGGCGGTGGCCGCGCGCGAGTCGCTAGGTTGGCGTCTGGCTTTGACCGCCCAGGAAGAGCAGCCGTTATCCGTGCTGGAGATGATCGACCGCGCCCGTCAGTCGGGGTTGGCGCACATCCAGCCGTCCAGTGTTCAGCGAGTCGGGGGCACGGATACCGTGCACTTCGACAGCCGGCTGAGCGACGAGCAACTCGAACAGATCCGGCTGGCGATGGACGATGCGGGAGTCAGCTTGCCCGCACTGACCTACGTCCAAATCCCGGACGATATGGAAGGGCGTCGCCGAGTTTTCGAGTTCTGTCGCAAATTGGGCGTCGAGACGTTGATCGGAGCCGCGTCGCCGGACGCCCTGGATGATTTGGAACAGCTCTGCGACCAGTACGACATCCGCCTGGCGATCATGGCCGCCGATTCGGATCGGGCCAACGAAGCCGGCCATGTCCAGCGGATTCTGGAGATTTGCCGTGGGCGCAGTGCCAGGATCGGGGCGTATGCCGACGTGGATCGTTGGCTGCGTGCCGGGCTCGATCCGGTCGAGCATCTCCGCAAGCTGGGTAATCGGCTGATCACGGTGCGACTGGCTCCCATTCCACCATCATCAGTGCGCAACGAGGATGTGACTGCAAATATTCATCGAGGTGACCTTCAGGCCCTGCTTTCGGAACTCCATCGTCGGGGCGTACCACCGACCGTGCTGGGCCTGGCGGATGCCAGTGATGCCACCCAGCAGACAGACAAGATCTGCGAGACGATCGACGCCATCGACGCCATCGTCGATCGCATCATCCACAAAGGCCGGGTGGTTAATCAGTCGCGGTAGCGGTCGATCACTTCTTGCCCGGGCCAGCGTGGGATGCCGCCGAAATACTCGGTTTCGTCCAGTTCGTCGTCGATGCCCAGCTCGCGTGGGTCGTTGGTTTGGCGGAGGTACTGTGTCAGTTGCTCGGACATCGCGCGGCGAGCTTCGGCGTAATCGGGATGGTCGGCGACATTGTTCATCTGGTCGGGATCTTTTTCGATGTCGTACAGCTCTTCGCCCGGCCGCTTGGCGTATGCCAGATCGTACAGAGGACGAATGGGGGAGCGGTCCCGGTTCGCCCATAGGTAGAATTTGGTCAGCCCGTTATCGGCGTCGCCCAGCCAAGCGCCCGGAATGAATGCGTTTTCAAAATCGGGCGTCCCTTCCGGCCAGCGCTCGGGTTTGTAGTTGCGAATGTACAGGAAACGATCGGTGCGCACCGCGCGTTTCGGGTAGCCGCCACTGAGGCCAGCGGCTTGAGCCGGCGTGTGGCGTTCGCGGCCGGTAAAGGTGCGGTCGCGGGTCGGGTCGATGCGTCCTTGGGCGTCACTGGTCAACAGTGGCATGATCGATCGACCGGTCATCTGCTCGGGCACTTCCACCCCACCGGCCTCGAGGAACGTCGGCGCGAGATCGATCAGATTCACGAAATCGGTGACCGTTCGGCCCGGAGTACGGATTCCCGCCGGCCAGCGGATCGCCAGCGGCACGCGGGTGCCCACGTCGTACAAGTTCGTCTTGCCGCGCGGGAACGACCAACCGTGGTCGCTGCTGATCACGACCAGCGTATTGTCCAACTCGCCGTTCTCTTCCAGCAGCCGTAGCAACCCGGCCACATCGCGGTCGAAACGCTGTACTTGAGCATAATACTCGATGATGTCCTGACGGACCGCCGGAGTGTCCGGCAGCATGGCCGGTACCACCACGTCGGCAGGATCCAGGCCCATGGACTTTTGCAACGCGGCGCCGTCACCTCGGACGCCTCGATGCGGGTCCTGGCTGCCGAACCAGAAACAGAAGGGCTTTCCCTCGGGGCGTTGCGCCAGGAATCGCTCGAAGTTGGGAAAGCTCGGGCCCGCCGGATTGTGCTTGCGGCCCTCGATGCGTCCCGGTCCCCAACCTTTACGCGTGTGACCGACATAGTATTCGCCGGAATCGGCCAGCAAGTCGGGATAGACCACCAAGTCGCCGGGGAACAGCGACCATAGATTGGCGGCCGCCCCTAGTCGCCAGAAGTCTTGGCCGGTCAGGATAGCGCCGCGCGAGGGCGTGCAAGACGGCGAGGAGATAAACGCATGGTGGAACAAGATGCCTTCCCGAGCCACACGGTCGAACGAGGGGGTCTGAACGGTCGGATCGCCGTAGATGCCCGCATGGCCATAGCCCCAGTCGTCGGCAAAGGCGAACAGAATATTCGGCCGACTCACAGGCGGTTGGTCTGCATGTGCTGCCGCCAACCCCAATCCGAGGAACAAGCAGAACCATCCCCCAACCGTGCATCCTGGTGCGAAAATTCTCATCCGGTTTCTCCCCCTGTGTAAAACGTCTTTGGTGTGGCCCGTTAGGATTGGCAAAGAAATAACTGTCGGATTTTGTTTGGTGGTACCCAGCGCGAACGGGGTCGGGAGTCGTTTTCGGGCAACAACGA
>REEF01000364.1 GCA_007695205.1 Planctomycetaceae bacterium | reverse complement strand
TGCCGGAGGTCTTCTGCACATAGCCCGGCCAGTTGCCGGTCATGTCCAGCGACCAGTCCTCTTCCCGGGCCGCCGTGCCCGTGATGCCGTCCTTGGTGGCGTTCAATTCGCCGCGCTGGAACGCGGTCAAACGGTTGACTCCGTCATAGCCGTACAATTCGTCCCGGGCGCTGGTGATCGTGTTTTCGCGGTACAGCCGGTTCGAGGCCCGGTCGTAGCCGTAGGTGTAGCGGTCCCGATCGGCGCTGGCGCCGTAGGCGTACCAGAGATGATCGATCACGCGGTCGAAACGGTCGAAGCCGGCGTAGTCGCCGGGCGTACCCGAATCGTAGTCCAGCCGCACTTCGGGCTCTGGATAGCCTTCCTGGACGATCCGTCCGAGCCCCAGGTACGCGTATTCGGCGAGCGTATCGCCGGGGGAACCGCCATCGTCGTCCCGAATCGCCGCCACGCGGCCCAGCGCATCTTCCATGCCGTCGCCGGGCCGTAATCCAAAGGTAAACGCGCGTTCCTCGGAATAGATCAACCCTGCCGGACGGCTGGTGCCCGCCAATCCGTCCGCGTAGGTATCTTCGCTCTCAGCCGTTGTGTTCACGTCCACCGCTCCCACATGCGATTGCCAATTGTCGGTCGGCTGTCCGTACTCATTGTACGCAAACAATACGTTGCCCGCGAGTTCCTCCGAGCGACTATCGTGCTGGGAAAACCGGTGATTCATTCGCCGAAGCATTGTTCGCCAATCTTCCCCACCATTCCCAATGTATTCTCCCGGCCGCTATGTTCCCCCCCTCTCGCCTCGTTCTTCGGCGGGGCTGCTTCCGTCAACACGGGAAGATCTTGCGGCCACGT
The DNA here is from genome assembly GCA_007695205.1 of Planctomycetaceae bacterium. Lineage (GTDB taxonomy): Bacteria > Planctomycetota > Planctomycetia > Pirellulales > Pirellulaceae > SKKK01. The sequence continues at coordinate 1,872 of REEF01000364.1, read as the reverse complement.
CACCTTGCTCGCGGCCTATTCCCCTATTTGTTTGCGAACACCCCGGGGGTTCCGCTCCCAAATGTGACGGATTATTACTAAGCGATTCTAAAATAGCTCTATCCGAATGTCGGGAAACAAGCGGCGCAACGCCTCTGCGTCGTCTCTCGAGAAGTAGGGATCTGTCAAAATGAGAAGTTCAAGATGTCTCATGCGACTACCCGCCCGCATCAATATGTCTTTCGGAACCGGTCGCAGCCTCAGGCTCAAGGCGCGCAATTCAGGAACGCTCGCGATCGCCTCGAGTTCGTCTTCCGTCAGCGTTTCCCCAGGGCCCCTCGTACCGTCATAGACAACTCGTTGCAGTTCGGGTACGCGAGATAGCTCTCCCCACGCATGTCGGCTTAGCGTGCTCCCAGTAAGATCCAGGGCACTAACCGTACGACTGCCACCGTCGCCAAAGTCAAGAGATTGGATGTCGCACGACAGCAAACTAAGCAGCTCAAGGCTGCGCGGCAAGTGGCGAAGCAGCGCGGAATCAACGTTGGTGATAGCAAAAATGACGAAGCTGACATGACCAGCTTCAGCGAGCGGGGCGAGCGCATCGGCTTCGAATGTACACCCGCCGAACATGAACAGCGCAGCATTCTGCTGAGACGCCAGGGCTCTGATGTGATCGTCAGTTACTTGTATTCTCATGAAATTTACGGCTACCCTGCCTGGAGCGTGGGCCAGCGCTTGAGCGATGGACGTGATGTCGGCGTCAGACCTACGGATGAAAACGCCGCCGATCAAGCCGTTATGTCCCCCGCCCGCGACGGTCGGGTCCGGAATAAGTCCGTTTCCACCCACGACTACGTCTGCGCCTGCGAGTTCTACCTGCGCCACGAAGGTCGCGAGTGCCGTATCACGCCCGCGGACGTATAGGTACACGATGAGCACGACAGCCAGGATGAATGTAAGAGATCCCGCACTGAATAGGTAGCGCAGTCCTCTGCTTTCGATCGATACAGGAGATTTGGCTGTATGCAACTGTCCTTCTCCATTACGTTCTTGTAGCCGTCATTTGCATGCAATTCACTGCACAATGCGGGAATGCTCATGGGCATGGCGCTGTTGCAGGAAGTACAGGAGGCGAAGACGAGAAAGGCGCGCCCTTGCAGTCGCGGTCCGCTAACGCCTGATCCGTTCCCTGCTCTAAGCGATACCACGTGATCGAAAGGCCGATCCTGCCTGGAAACGGCACGGGAATCGAGGGGCCTTCCACCATGTGGGTGTGGCTGAGACGCATTTGTACATTTTCCTGCGCTTCGAAGGTCAAACTCGTCCAGTATCTACGCTTCCAAGGTCCCCAGCCACAACAGCACTCATACAATCCCGTCACGCTCTGCGTACGACTACAGGCTAACACATGCGTGGGAAAGCCGTGATACAGGGTCGGGCTGAGGCCTCCGCCGAGGTCAAGTCCGCCCGCAGTTGCCCTGATAACCGATCTTCTGTTTACAGCTCCTCCCGTCTGCAACGTGCACATTGTTCCCGTTGAATCTGTCGCGATCAAGGGGTTGCCGCAGTAGTGGCATAAGCTCGTGTCGCCCGCTACATACCCGATCACATCCCTGCTCACGAACCTTCCCAGTTCCGCACCGTAGTATCGGTTCCGATAGTAATACAACCCAATTTCGGCCTCCAATTCGCGGCCGGTGTACAGGGTGACGTTGGCGTAGGTGGATGCGCTGCGGCTGTTGGTCCAGGTGGCGTCGTAGATGGTGACTACGCCGTAGGGGGAGTAGACGTAACGCTCCACCGCGTCGCCGGCGGTGTTCAGCAGGGCGGTGACGTTGAAGTTGGCGTCGTTCAGGTAGTACAGGCGCTGGTCGTCGCACAGGCCGTTGG
>REEF01000033.1 GCA_007695205.1 Planctomycetaceae bacterium | reverse complement strand
ACTGGGTGCGGACCTCGTCTTCGATCAAACGTCGAGCGCCCCCCAGTTCCCGCAGGCTGTTGAAGTAGCCCAGCAACGTCATGTAGGGATCGGCTGGATTACTCTCGGCCTTCGGTCCGCCGGCTTCATAGTACGCCTTCTGTGCGGCGCCTTGCAACGCCAGGTACACACGCAACATGATCACCTTCGGGCTTCGCCCTTGGGCGGCGATCCCGACGTATTGCCGGGCATTGCTGTCGTTCGTGGAATGGGTGCGAGCGAAGAACGAATCGCGAATATCCGGGCCGGGCGGCGGAAAGACATCCACGTCCCGCCGATTGAACAATGCGCGGATCTGACTCTGGGCCCGTCGAACGGTCGCGGTGGATGCGATAATCTTGGGATGGACCATCTTGCCGTCGACTTCGATCGCGGAAAGCTCGTCCAGCGCCGATTCATACAAGCCGACCATCGTTCGCTAGGGGCCCGAGTTCAGGTGCAGGACGTCGTGGATCACCTGATCCATCGGCGGCAGGCGATCGACGGGCAGCGGTCGTCCCGCCGTGGGGTGGCAGGGACCGTAGAATCCCTCCGAGTCGACTCGATCGACACGTCCAAAGAACGCGCCCACTTCGCCGGTCCAGGGCATCGCGGCAAACTTGTCCACCGTGGCGATCAGAAAGCAGGGCAGCCGCCGATAGATCGGTTCGTCGACGGCAAGGATCGGAAGACGGTTGCCGCGCGAAAAATCGCAACGCCGGTTGGCACAGGTCACCCGCAGATCCGTGGGATCATCCGGGTTGGGCAGCAACTGGAACGACGTCGATTTGAACTTCTCGCCGCACCAGGGGCATTCCTCCAGCGGGATGGGGGACGGCTTGCGATCGTCGTTCTTGAAGGCGATCGTCTTGCGGCGTGCGGAATGTGCGTCGGTGTCTCCTTTTCTGCCCATCCGGTTCGGCGTCGCTGCCAGGCCGACCCACAATCCGATCTCGAACGGCCACTCGCCCAGCTTGTCGACGTCTTGCTGCCGTTCCAGCTCCAAAGCACATACCAGCGCCGCGGCGCGTCCGAGCTGATCCAGCGTCAGCAGCCGTAGCGTGTAACGCATCAGGACGCTCAACCCGGCGGATGTCAGCCCCGGATTTTTCAAACGTCGGAGCACCAACGTAAAGGCCGCCAAGCCGAGATACGCCTCCGTCTTGCCGCCGCCGGTCGGGAAGAACAGCAGGTCCACCAGCTCGCGATCGTTGCTCGCCGGGTCCGCGATCCCCTTGAGATTCATCAGGAGGAAGGCCAACTGAAACGGCCGCCAAGCGGGAACGATCTGTTCGGGCGGCTTGCCCCCTTGCAGGGCCAGGCGCCGGCGACCCTGAGCGGCCATCGCCTTGTTAGCAATGCGAAAGGCATCCAGGCATTGAGGATCGTCCAGCAGTTCGATACCGGCCTGAATCCTGCTGGCCGCGATGTTGGCGCGGTGCAGAAGTTCCTCGGCCGTGTCGCGACGGTGCGGGGACAGATTCGCCAGCGATCCTCGCTGCGTCGCGATCCACGTCTTGTAATTGCTGACGAACGCACCGAGCTGTGCCTGGGCATCCGCCCCGTCTCGCAGCACTGCCAGGGACTCCATCTCCAGCGTGACGCCGGGAATCTGGGCTGGAGCCACCTTTTCGACTTCGGCGGTGGGCAGCCAACTGGTTCTCGCCGTCCGGCATTGCCCGTTTTCGACAACACATTGCGTCGCCACACTGTGACCCACAGCGAACTCGTACGCCTCCCGATACTGCAGGTCCGCGACCCGTTCATCCCAGTCGTCGCTCTCCAAACTGCGGAGATTGGGACGAGCCACAAACGACTCATCGCCGCTCAGCTCCAGCTCGACCTGAAAAATGAACCCTTCGTCGTGTACTTCGTCCGGTGCGGGTTTGCGTCGATTGACCACGAACAGCGACAGACTCCGCGTTCCTGGGGGCAATCCGCCAACCAGGTCGGAATCGGGAACACCGCGAATCGACCAGACCAGTTCCACGCCTCGGCTGTTGGCAACCGGCACCACGCCTTGATCGGGCACCTTCGAGCCGATCTTGACGGACACCACTTCTTCTTGCGGAACCCGTTGCCAGTGCTGCGGCCCCGAATAGCCCTCGACGTGTTCCACTGGCAGATACTCCCCGTATCTGACGATCGCTTCCAGTTCCGTCACGGACTTGGAAACCAGCACACTGATTCCCATACTGCTGGGAAGATACGAACGGCGAGCAGCAGGCTTTTCGGGCGAATCATCATCGTCGATCCCCGCAGGTTCGGCGGCCTGGTCCAGTTCGTCATTCGCCGTCGGATCACTTCGCTGTTCTTCATCCGCGTCGGTGGGGACCAGAAACCCGGTCAGGTACCAGCGCGACGGCGCCTGCGGCAAAACCTCCTGGTGATTCCCCAGCGGCCCCGTCGGGCCGATCAGATCCAACTGCAATGCATCGACCAGTTCGCGGCGAACGTCCAGTGGTGTTGAGCTTGCCTTCATTATTCATTGTTCTCCGCATCGACGGTTAATTTCGCGGATTCTGTTCTCGCCAGTCGTTCCCGAGCCAGTTCGATGGCGCGGTGCAGTTTCTGCTCAAGCAGTTCTTTCGGCGGTAATTCGGTCAGATATTGAGCGATGCGAATGCCGCTTTCTTCCAGCCGAAGCAATTCGACATGTTCGTCCGACTTGTCTGCGCACAGGATCAGCCCGATCCAGCTCAATTGT
>REEF01000855.1 GCA_007695205.1 Planctomycetaceae bacterium | reverse complement strand
TGGGACACGATCAATCCGCTGGCCTGCGAGACGTAGAACATGCGTCCGTTGGAAATCACCGCGCCCAAACACTCGCGGGAATCGATCGCCGGACCGGTAGAGACCAGTCGCCCGTCGTCGGCCAGATCGATCATGTCCATATTCGCGCCCAACACGTAGGGCTCGGACAGCGTGAAGCGGCAGCAGGCATAATTATGCCCGACTCCGGCAACCACCTGGCCGGTCTGCCGATCGAACACATTGCCCCGTCCGCGCAACGCGTTAGAAAATACAAATCGCTCGCCGACGGTCACGACGTTCAGCGCCGAAGTCACGGGGTCGGACTGCCAGATCAACGATCCGTCCTCGGCGTCCAGGCACCACACGAATCGATCCTGAGTGGCCTCGGACGCGCGGTTATGGCCGCCGATGAACAGACGGCCGTCGCGGGCCGAGACGGTACATTTGGCCGTGACGAAGTAATCGGTGGTCAGCCAAATGACCTCGCCGGTCATCGGATCCAGGCAAGCGGTCAAGCCGTTATGATCGGGCGGCAAGCCTCGACGCGCCCGCTGGCTGGCGGCGTATCCGAAGAAGGTGGAATAGTACAGCTTGCCGTCGTACAGACAGATCCCGCAATCATTACCGCCTCGACCATACTCGGAAAAATCCCGCTGCCAGACGATCTCGCCGGTGTCCAAGTCCCAGGCCCAGATCAGCGGACGGTTATCGCGGGGGTAGTACGGGTTGTCATTCGAATAGATCCAGCTCATCACCTCGCGACCATCCTCGGCCGGCTCGGGATCGCCTCGGAACGTAAAGGGTCTTTCGCTGCCTTGCGCCGCGTAGACACCGGAACCCGACGCGTAGATCGCCACGTTCTCGTGGACCACGGGCGGGAACTGACGGCTCCAGCTCGGCGATCCGCTGAACGGTGCTTCCCACAGCAGTTGGCCGGTGGCGGCGTCCAGGCAGCGGATCAGCGAGCGTCGCATGCCCGCCTGGGGTACCAGCAATTTCCCGTCGTAATACAGGGGCGACGTGAACGAGAGGTACACGTCCGGCCAGTACTGCCGCCACAGCAGGCGACCGGTATCCTGTTCCAGCGCGAGGATCTGGCCCTCGGCCGTATGCGTGTACAGTCGGCCTCCACCGCACACGGGCAGATGTTTGACGGTGCCGGCCAGCCGGCGAGCCCAGCGCATGCGCAGGGGCAGCGTCAGCCCCTGATCGTTGGCGTTGGTCGAGCTGAAGTCGCCGTAGTTGGTGTACCAATCGTACTCGGGTCCGGCCAGTGGACCGGTCAGCGGACTGCGGATCTGTTCGATCCCCAACCACTCCGACGGCAGATCGGCATCCCCGCCGGCACCGAACACGTACAGATACCCGTCTTCGCTGCCCACAAAAACCTGGCCACTGGCAACGGCCAAAGGCGCTGAAATCGGTCGGTCGAAGGCCGTTCGGAGCGACTGGGATGGACCGCCGTCCAACGGCACGACGTACAGCCGTCCGTCCAGCCCGCCGTACAGGACGTGCTGGCTGGTCAGCACCGGAGGACAAATCGACGCGGCAGCGTGCAACACCTCGGGTTGCGATGCGTCTGCAGTATGGCGGCACAACCCGAGTCCCTGTTCGGGCCGCACGCGATACACGTCGCCGTCCCGGACGCTGACCGATGCGAAGGACAGCAGGCCGGGCAGATGGATGGCCGTCTCGGTTCCCGGGACAAAACCGGTCCGGACGCCCTCGTCCGTCAACCGCAACACATCGACGCGCCCCGCATTGTCACGCCGATGCCATTGTACGTAAACGTTTCCCGCCGCGTCGGCGCTTTGTCCAAAAGTCGCTGGGTATTCCTGACCGGCATACGCGGGGATCTCACCGACGGCTCGCAGAGTCGCCGCCGGGCCATCGTCGTCCAAAAACACCGTTCGGCCGCCGGCGGGCATGACGATGGTCTTGCCGATCAGGCAGATGTCGCGTGAACAGACGAAGTGATCTCGCCACGTGACTCGATCGCCTCGCGCCTCGAGCCAATCCTCGCCGCTCCAACGGTCACCTTCGAAATCGACAACCTCGCGGACGAAATCCCAGACCCACACAAGCTGCCCGTCCGGCCGGACCGCATGCACGCGCGCTCCCAACGTAGCAAAGTACACTCGGTCATCACCCACGGCGGGCGCCGAAAAAATCGGCTCGCCGCAATCCAGTTCGGCAACCACTCGGCCGCTCTGCCGATCCAACACGGTATAAAACCCGGCCATGTTCCCCACATGCAGGTAGGGTCCGATGATCGCCGGTGTCGAGATGTTGTTGACGTTGCCAGGACCGCCGCTGGTCGCGTGTTGCCAGCGGATTTCGAGTGTCCGGTTACAGATGGCATGCACGATGCCCGCACCGTCCACGACATAAACGGTCGCTTCGTCGACCACCGGTGCCGCGTAGATCCCATCGGTCAGCGGTACCGCACCGATCAATCCCAGATCGTCAGGGATCTGGGCACTCGGCACATTGCCGCTGCGCAAGGCATCCCCCTGCAATTGTGACCATTGGCCGTCGGCCAACGCGATTGCCGAACATCCAACCAACAAGACGATCGATAGCACGCGACTCATAACATCCTCCTCGATGGCGACCGGCAAGCCGAAGCTTGGCGTCCGAAATAGGTTGCCCTTTGCTGTGGTAATTCTAACGTGCCGTGGAACCGGTCGCCAGCATAAGCACCCGTCCAGGTATTTTTTGGTGAA
>REEF01000371.1 GCA_007695205.1 Planctomycetaceae bacterium | reverse complement strand
TGAATCGTCACACGAAAACGACTCCCGACCGCCACCTGTGGCTCCTTGATTGACAAGAAACTCCGGGCCGGGCTCTTGCGCTAAAGAAGCTGTTCGGCCCTGCTGGCACAACTGCACGGCGCGCGGAAAAAGACCCCCGTCCCCTTTTCCATGGACCAGGCGCCCTTGTCTTTCCCGCCGCGGAACGTAGGATTCAAATTGAGTGGAGACCGCGTGAGAATTCAGGTGTCTCCATTGGAGCGTTGAAATTGTCGGAGGATTAGGCAAAGAGCAGCCCGCTTTTGCGGGAGGGCTCGTTGACGAGTAAGCCGGCGTGGTGGAACGTTTACGGACGTGCTACCACGTCGGCTTTTTTTGTTTTTTTTGAAAAGGAGAACGTTGATGTCTACGACGAGTGACCGATTGGGCGAACAGGCGAAGGTCGTGACGAAGGATCTTCAGCAAATGGGCGATATCGCACGCGACGCTGCCCGGGAGAAGGTCGAGGAATTACGCGAGAATGCCTCGGGATACTACCAACAGAGTCAAGAGAAAGTCCAGGGCGTCGTGAGCAGTTTCGAGCAATCCATCGTGCAGCAGCCGCTGAAGTCCGTGTTGATCGCGGTCGGCGTCGGCTTGGTGCTCGGGCGCCTTTGGACCTGGATGAGTCGCTGAACCCAGACCTAGGCTGTGAAAGAATGGGGACAGGCACCTCTTTCACAGCCTCGGCGCGTCGGAGTTGATCGCATGGTACCCTCGGACCAATTCAACAAAGCAACATGGATGTTAGCGTCCATCGCCGTGGTCGTGGGGGCGCTTTACCTGGCGAAGGATTTGCTGGTTCCCTTGACGTTGGCCGTGCTGCTGAGCTTTTTGTTGAGCCCGGTGTGCGACTGGTTCGAGCGGTGCTGGCTGCCTCGCATTCCGGCGGTGTTGGTGACGACCTTCCTGGGCTTCGCCGGGCTGGGCCTTGTGGCTTGGCTTGCCGTGGTGCAGATTACCCAACTGGCCCCCAAGATACCCGAGTATCAGGCGAACTTGCAGGCAAAACTGCAGTCGGCGACTGCCTATACCGCTGGCGCGCTGAGCAAAGTAACAAACGCAGGCCAGAGCATCGGCCAGAACCTGCCGGAATCCGAAGAGGTTCAGAAGCTGAAGGGCACCCGTGAACGCCCGTATGCTGTACGCGTGATTTCTTCGCCGGCGAGCCACTTGGAAGTCTTCCGTGGAGCGTTTGGCACACTGTTAAGCGGATTGGCCATGGTCGCCATCGTCGTCGTGCTGGTGGTGTTTTTCTTGATCCGGCGCGACGACTTGCGCGATCGGTTTATCCGCCTGATTGGAAAAAGCCAGGTGAACGTCACCATCCAGATGCTGGAAGACGCCGGCACGCGAGTCAGCCGCTATCTCCTGATGCTCTTGTTCATCAACGCCACGTATGGCATCGCCGCGGGAATCGGGCTCTATTTCATCGGTTTGCCCAACGCGATCCTGTGGGGGATTTTGGCCACCATGTTGAGGTTCATTCCTTACCTGGGGCCCTGCCTTGCTGCGGCGATGCCGATCGGCTTGGCGATGGCCATCTCGACCGGCTGGATAGCGCCCTTGCTGGCGATCGGACTGTTTGTGGTGCTGGAACTCTTGAGCAACAACGTCATGGAGCCGTTGCTGTACGGCAAGACAACCGGTGTGTCGGTCGTCGCGGTGTTAGTGGCGGCTGTCTTCTGGACATGGCTTTGGGGAATCGTCGGGCTGTTGCTGGCCACCCCGTTGACCGTGTGCCTGTTGGTGATCGGCAAGCACGTTCCCCAACTGTCGTTTCTGGACATTCTGTTGGGCAACGAACCGGTCTTTGCGGTAGCGCGACGCGTCTACCAACGGCTGGTGGCGGGCGATCAAGAGGAAGCCGCCGAACTGGTCGAGGCTGCTTGCGGGGACCAGCCGCTGGTCCAAGTCTACGATACGATGCTGATCTCGGCACTGGCGTTAGCGGAAACCCATCGGCAGCGAGATGAGCTGTCCGAAGGCAGGCACAAGTTCATCTTGAACAGTGTGCGGGAGATTCTTCAAGACCAAGGTGAGCGCCGGCCGGAAACACCGGCGACCGAGCGCACCGAAAGCGAGAACGAGGCAGAGGGGGATTCCGCTGGGGCGATTGAGCCCCACCGGACCGGGCTTGACGTACTTTGCCTGCCCGCCCGCACCGAGGCAGATGAAATCGCAGGCACCATGCTGGCGCAATTGTTGGACGTGCCGGGCTGTCCCGTCAAAGCCGCCCCGGTTGCGTCCTCGCCCAGCGAATTGATCGATCTGGTCCGGCAGCTCAAGCCCCGGGGCGTCTGCATTTCCGCGTTGCCACCCGCCGCCGTGATGCACGCACGCACTTTGTGCAAGCGTCTTCGCGGCCGAGTTCCGGCCGGGAATCTGGTGGTCGGATTGTGGCACGCACAAGGCGACCTGAACAAGGTAAAAGACCGTATTGGCTGCGGGGCTGAGGCGCATGTGGTAACGACGTTGGCAGAGGCGCAAGAGCAACTCCGGCTGATACTGGCGGACGAGGCGGAACTGCCGCTGCCGCCAGTCGTCATGAAAGGATCCCACTCGGCCACTTGTCTTGCCGGCTCTGCAGGAGTAGAATGAATCAATGGTGGAATGGTCGACATGAATTCGCAGATTGGTAGACCGTTCCGCCACCAGATTGATTACATGTCGTCGGATGACTAGATAAAGGGCAACCCGGTTGTTCCGTGGGGGCTCGTTGAATAGTAAGCCGGCGTGGCCGAATGCCTCTGGGTGTTCGGTCACGTCGGCTTTTTTCGTTGTCGCTCGACGTGGCACGCCAGCAGGTTAATGGAGAAGCAAGGAGGGAGATATCATGATCGACCAACTAGTTCTTGAAGGCAACTGGAACGAAATCGAGGGCAAGCTGCGCCAGAAATGGGGGCAGTTGACGGATGACGACGTGTTGCAGTTCCGCGGTGATGCGCAAGAGATCATCGGGATCATTCAACGCAGGACGGGCGAAGCGCGCGAAGCGATTGAACAGCATCTGCAAGAAGTGTGCGACCGTGTCGCCTCGACCTCGGGCACGGCGGCGGAAGCGATCCGCGACGTCACCCAACACGCTGGCGAGGCCCTGCAGCAGAAGGCTCAGCAAGCTGCCGACGGGGTGCGCGCCGGCTATGACGGAGCGGAACGCTTCGTCCGCGATCGGCCGGCAGAGTCGCTGGCCGTATGTTTCGGGATCGGGGTGATCACGGGGGTGGTGGTGGCATGGTGGTTGCGTCCATGATCAGGCACCTGGAAAAACCACTCACCCGTAGACGCGTGGAGGAGACGGACGATGAATGAACCACAGCGGGATGAAACCATGCAAGCGCGGATGAAAGGGATTCGTGGGGATATCGACCAGGGTCTGGAGGATGTCTCCGCCGGTGCCCGCAGCATGGTCGACTGGAAACACTATGTCAAGACCTATCCGTGGGTGTGTATGGGGACGGCGGCCGCGCTCGGATATTTCATCGTGCCGAAACGTTCCACGGCGATCGCGGCCGACGTGGTCCCCCCGGCCGAATCGCCCAAGACCGCTCAGCGAGACGCCGATTCGGCGCCGTCCGCCGTGCGCGGAGTCGCGGACATGTTGGTCGCCGCCGCCGTCAGTTTCGCGGTTCGTGAGACTGCCGGCTACGTAGGCCAAGCGGTCACAGGATGGCTAGGAGCAACCAAGCCTTTGAGACCAGACGACCAAGCATCCGGGAATAGACGATCATGATTCAAACGACGCGTTTTGATTCAGCGAACGACCGCAGTGGTCGATCTTCGCTGGGGCTCGAGCACGGCAAGTCCGGCGAGTTGGCTGAAAAAGGGCCATCCGCGATGGTCCGGGCATTCGAGCGATTGGTCGCAACCCAGCCGGGTCTCTGTCTGGGTGCGGCACTGTCCGTAGGAATCCTGTTTGGATGGTGGATGAAACGACGATGAACCTACAAAACGAATCCAAGCCGACGCCGCCCAGCGGGGTCGCCAACGACATGGCCGAATTGACCAGCGACGTGATGTCGCTGGCCCAGCTTCAGTTCGAGCTGTTCACAACCGACTGCCGCACCGGCATGAGAGGCCTGCTGACCCCTGTCGTCCTCTTGCTGGGCGCGGGGATTGCGGCCATCGGCACGGTGCCGGTGGGCCTGCTGCTGATGGCAGAACTGCTGGTGCAAGTTGCCGGCCTCTCGCGGGTGGCCGCACTTTCGATCGCGGTGCTCAGCGGTCTGCTGATGGCGGTGGTACTGGGCGCGGTGGGGTGGTCCGTGAGCCGCGGAGTGGGGCGTGTATTCAAACGTTCCCGTGAAGAATTGATCCGCAATCTAGCATGGATCAAGCACTCGTTGCACGGGCCGGAAGCGTCGCCAACCAAGCCACCTCAGATAGACGGAGCGACCTCGCAGGAATAAGTTGTTCCATTCCAAAGTAGTAGGCACACTCCGTGTGCCGTACACGGCCGTACACGGCGGACGGCACACGGAGTGTGCCTGCTACGATTTTTTCAAGTTATTTCTACGCGGTCGCATGAACTAGAAACGACACTCGCAACCAACGAAGGAGCCAAACATGACCTCGACCAAAGAAAAACCCACCGTCCAGGAACCGCACAACGAGATCCCGACGGAGCCGGAACCCTGCGTGGGACCGAGCAAGAGCGCCTTGGAGTTACTCCGCGAATACGGGCGCGAGCGGCCCGAGGTGATCGCGCTCTGGTGCTTCGGCATCGGGTTCGTGATGGGCTGGAAACTCAAGCCATGGTAAGCGGCCGGGCCGGTCAATCCGTTCGCGTGCAGATCGTGGGTCTGCTGAAGCAAACGGGGCTCGCATGGTGGAATTCCAACGCGTTCGAGGTCGCTGCCGCCTTGGCTTTTTACGCCATCTTCTCCATTGCGCCGGTGATCGTGCTGGCCGTTACCGCTGCCAGCCTGATGCTCGGCCCCGAAGCGGCGCAAGGCCAATTGACCAAGGAGATCGAAAGTTCCGTCGGTCCGACCGTGGGCGAGGCGGTCCAGGCCACCTCGCTGTACACGTACCGGAGCGGTGCGGGCATTCCGGCGACGATTTTGAGCATCATTTTCTTCGGGTTTGGAGCCACCGGGTTTTTCACTCAACTGCAAAGCGCGTTGAACGCAATCTGGAAAGTAACGCCTCAACCGGGGCGGGGACTGCGAGACGTGCTGCGCGATCGGCTCGGATCGTTCTTGACCGTCTTGGGAACCAGCACGCTGCTGCTGGCGGCCCTGCTGGTCACGACTGCTCTTTCCGCGATCGGCCGCATCCTGCCCGACTCGCTGGCGCTCGAAGGCGTTCCATTCTGGCGGGTCATGACGCTCGTCGTCTCCTGGGCGGTCCTGACCCTCGCGATCGCGCTGGTCTACCGCGTGTTGCCCGATATCAGGATCGCCTGGCGCGACGTTTGGGTCGGGGCGAGCGTTACGGGTCTGTTGTTCTTGTTCGGCAACCACTTGATCGGCTGGTATTTGGCAGTGGCCGGGGTCCCTTCGATCTACGGAGCGGCCGGTTCGCTGGTGGTCGTCCTGCTGTGGGTCTTCTATTCCTCGCAGTCCGTGCTGATCGGCGCGGAATTCACACGGGTCTACGCCGAGCATCGCGGTGCGCGTCTGGAACCGAAAGCGAACGCGGTACGCGTCACCCGGGAAACGCATGCATGACACCGCTGGCGGCGAAGACGCGCGGAGACTAGATTGATAGTAGATCAGCAGGAGCCAACATGGAGCAAAAAACCAGTTCCTCGAATCTCGGCGCGGTCGTCTCGGTGCGCGGCAGCGTCGTCGACATCCGGTTCGAACGGCATTTGCCGGCGATCTATTCGCTGCTCCGCGCGGGTCAGGACGGGCAGATCGCCATCGAAGTGTTGGCGCAACTCGATGCACGGCACGTGCGCGGGATCGCCTTGACCCCCACGCAAGGTCTGGCGCGCGGCACGACGGTCCAGGACACGGGCGGGCCGCTCAAGGTGCCGGTCGGCAAGGGAAGTCTCTCGCGGATGTTCGACGTGTTCGGCAACGCCATCGACCGCGAAGGCGAAGTGTCGGACGTCGAGTGGCGCAGCGTCCATCGCGCCCCGCCGCCGCTGGCTCGGCGCTCTACCAAGTCCGAGGTCTTCGAGACGGGCATCAAGGTGATCGACGTGCTGGTGCCGCTGGAACGCGGCGGCAAGGCCGGTCTGTTCGGCGGGGCGGGCGTGGGCAAGACCGTCCTGCTGACCGAAATGATCCACAACATGATCGGCCACCACGAGGGGGTCAGTCTGTTTTGCGGCATCGGCGAACGCTGCCGTGAAGGCGAGGAGCTGTACCGCGAGATGAAAGAAGCGGGCGTGCTGCCGAACATGGTGATGGTCTTCGGCCAGATGAACGAACCGCCGGGCAGCCGGTTCCGCGTGGGGCATGCGGCGCTGACGATGGCCGAGTATTTCCGGGACGACGAGCACCGCGACGTGCTGCTGCTGATCGACAATATCTTCCGGTTCATTCAAGCCGGCTCGGAAGTCTCCGGCTTGATGGGCCAGATGCCGTCGCGGCTCGGTTACCAGCCCACGATGGGCACCGAGCTGTCGCAGTTGGAAGAGCGGATCGCCAACACGGACACCGGGGCGATCACGTCGATCCAGGCGGTGTATGTACCGGCGGACGATTTCACCGATCCGGCGGCCGTGCATACCTTCTCCCACCTTTCGGCCTCGATCGTGCTGTCCCGCAAGCGGGCGAGCGAGGGGCTGTATCCGGCCATCGATCCGCTGCAGTCCAGTTCCAAAATGGCCACGCCGGGCATCGTCGGCCAGCGGCATTACGACTTGGCCCGCGAAGTCCGGCGGACGTTGGCGCAGTACGCGGAGCTGAAAGACATCATCGCCATGCTCGGCCTCGAACAACTGTCGCCGGAGGACCGCAACGTGGTCGCCCGCGCCCGGCGCTTGGAGCGGTATCTGACCCAGCCGTTTTATACGACCGAGCAGTTCACCGGACTGCAGGGAAAACTCGTCAGCCTCCAGGACGCACTGGACGGATGCGAACGCATTCTGGGCGACGAATTCAAGGACTACGCGGAACGCGACCTGTACATGATCGGGACGGTGGACGAGGCGAAGACGAAAACCAAATCCGGCCGGTCCGGGGCGAAACATCCACCGAAAACGGAGGCTGCCGTCGCTGCCCATGAACCTTAAGATCCTGCTCCCGTTCCAGATCTTCGCCGAGGAAACCGGCGTCTCGCGCGTGGTCGCAGAGACCCGCGACGGTTCGTTCGGGATCCTGCCGCGCCGTCTGGACTGCGTGGCGGCGCTCGTGCCGGGGATTCTGATCTACGAACAAGAAGCGGAGGCCGAGGTGTACGTGGCCGTGGATGAAGGAGTGCTGGTCAAAACCGGCCCGGACGTGCGGGTTTCGGTGCGCAACGCCTTTTCCGGAACGGATCTGGAGCACTTGCGCGAGGCCGTGGAGCGGGAATTCGTACACTTGGACGAGCGGGCGCAAAGCGTCCGCTCGGTCTTGGCAAAAATGGAAAGCGATCTGATCCGTCGCATGGCGACTTTGCATCATGACTGACGAACCCCAAAAGAAACCGTTGAACCCGCCAAAGCCGCCTGCGCTCAGCCAGGAGGTCGGCGCCAAGGCGGCGCGCAAGCTCAGAGCACAGCGCCACGTGACGCAGACCGTCTGGTTCGGCCTGGGCATGATGGGGTTGATCGGCTGGTCCGTGGCGATTCCCACGCTGCTGGGCATCGTGCTTGGCCGCTGGCTGGACAACCGCTTTCCCGGAACCCACTCTTGGACGCTGATGCTGCTGACCGTCGGCTTGATCATCGGCTGTTGGAATGCCTGGTATTGGCTGGCCAAGGAAGACCGGGCGATGCGGGACGAACAGGAGAATCACGATGAATGAACTGTGGATGTTGGCCCTGGTCATGATCCTGGCCCTGCTGGCCGGTGTGTTGCTCGGAGCCGTTTTCTTCGGCGGACTCTGGTGGACGGTGCAGCGGGGCGTTTCGTCTTCGTGCCCGGCGGCTTGGTTTCTGGGCAGCTTCGTGTTGCGGATGGGGATCGTCCTGGCCGGATTCCATTTCGTCTCGGGCGGACGCGGAGACCGGCTGCTGGCCTGTCTGCTCGGATTCATCATCGCGCGTTTCCTGGTGATTTGGTGGACACGTGGCAGCGTCTCTCCGAGACGCTGTGTTGCGAGTCTCGGAGAGACTCGCCCACGTGATGCCGATGCGAAGGAGCCCGGTCATGCGGCTTAGTCCCGACGAAATCATCTTCTGGCAATACGGGTTCATCCAACTGAACGCCACGCTGGTCTTTACTTGGGTGGTCATGGCCGTGCTGGTCGTGGGCGCCAGGCTCATCACGCGCAACGTTTCCGTCGGCCTGAAACGCGCCCGCTGGCAGAACCTGCTCGAAATCATCGTCATCGCCATCGAGAAACAAATCGAAGAAGTCGGTCTGAGTCAGCCGAGAAAGGCATTCGGTTTCCTGGCCACGCTCTTTCTGTTCCTCGCCATGTCCGCCCTCGGCACCGTCTTCCCGGGCTACCAGCCGCCGACCGGTTCGCTCTCCACCACGGTGGCGCTGGCGCTGTGCGTGTTTGTGGCCGTGCCGATGTTCGGCATCGAGGAACGGGGATTGGGGAACTATCTGAAGTCCTACGCGCAACCGACGTTCATCATGCTGCCGTTCAATCTGATCAGCGAGATCTCCCGCACGCTGGCCCTGGCCGTCCGGCTGTTCGGCAACATGATGAGCGGAGCGATGATCATCGGGATTTTGCTGACCATCACGCCGTTCATCTTTCCGGTCGTCATGACGGCGCTCGGTCTGCTGACCGGCATCGTGCAGGCCTACATCTTCTTTATTCTGGCCACGGTGTACATCGCGGCCGCCATGCGTGTGGGCGGGCCTGAGCCGGATGCTCAGTCAACCCATTGAGGACGCTTTTCGGACAGTGAAAGAAAACCAATCAACCAACAAGGGGAGATCCTATGATGGACGACATGACAATCATCGCGGTGGCATCCATTGTCACCGCCGGCATCACGACGGGCTTCGGCACAATGGCCCCGGCTTTGGGCGAGGGGAAGGCGGTCTCAACTGCACTGGGTTCCTTGGCCCAGCAGCCCGACGCTTCGGCCACCATTACGCGTACGTTGTTCGTCGGCTTGGCGATGATCGAGTCCACGGCCATCTACTGTTTCGTGATCTCGATGATTCTGATCTTCGCCAACCCGTTCTGGAACCACGTCATCGCTCAAGCTGCGGGAAATTAAGTCATGCTTATCGACTGGTTCACTGTCGCTGCCCAAGTGGTCAACTTCCTCGTCTTGATGTGGTTGTTGAAGCGGTTTCTGTACAAGCCCATCCTCGATGCCATCGACGCGCGAGAGAAGCGGATCGCCGCGGAACTGGCGGACGCCGACGCGAACAAGGCCGAAGCTCAACAGGAACGCGACCGATTCCAGCAGAAGAACGACGATTTCGACCGGCAACGCGACGAATTGCTGAGCAAGGCGAAGGACGAGGCAGAAGCCGAACGTCAGCGCCTGGTCGACGACGCGCGGCAGGCGGCCGACGCCCTGCGCGCCAAACGGCAGGACGCCTTGCATCGCGAACAACAAAGCCTGGCCGACGAAATCGGTCGCCGGACCCGGGAGGAAGTCTTCGCCATTGCGCGCCGAACGCTGACGGATCTGGCCGGGACGAGTCTGGAAGAACGAATCTGCGAGGCCTTCACGCGCCGCTTGCGAGCGTTGGATGATGAAGCGAAAGCAGGTCTTGCCAAGGCCCTGAACTCATCGTCCGACCCGGCCCGCGTCCGCAGCGCCTTCGACCTGCCGCCGGAGCAACAGCAGTCGATCCAACATGCGCTGAACGAAGTCTTCTCGGCAGAGATCCAAGTCCGGTACGAGACCGCGCCGAACGTGATCAGCGGCATCGAACTCACCACCAATGGACAAAAAGTGGCCTGGAGCATCGCGGAGTATCTGGCATCGCTGGAAAGGAGCGTAGGCGAACTGCTGAACGACAAAGCCAAAGCGGAAGCCAGCGCCGCGGCCAAAGCGGAAGAACCTGAGCCCGAAACAGAGAGCCAGTGACGATGGAAAGCGAACAGAACCAGTTTTTGCTCTACACCGCGCCGGACGGGGCGGTGAAGGTGGAGGTTTTCTACAAAGACGAGTCGGTCTGGCTGACGCAGAAGGCCCTGGCCGAACTGTTCGGCGTACAACGTCCGGCTGTCACCAAGCATTTGCAGAATATTTTCACGTCAGGCGAGTTGGCCGTGGATTCAGTATGTTCCATTTTGGAACATACTGCCGCGGATGGGAAGACGTACTCCGCAAAGTACTACAACCTGGATGCCATCATCGCGGTGGGCTACCGGGTCAACAGCTATCAGGCCACCCGATTCCGCATCTGGGCGACGAAAACCCTACGGGAGTTCATCGTCAAGGGCTTCGTGCTGGATGACGAACGGCTGAAACAGGGTAAGCAGGTCTTCGGCAAGGATTACTTCGACGAACTGCTGGAACGCATCCGGGAGATCCGGGCCAGCGAACGGCGTTTTTACCAAAAAATCACGGACATCTACGCCCTGTCGGTGGATTACAGCTCGGACGCGCCGCTGACCAGGGAGTTTTTCGCCACCGTGCAGAACAAGCTCCACTGGGCCATTACCGGTCAGACGGCAGCGGAACTGATCTACGCCGCTGCCGATGCGGCCAAGATTTACATGGGCCTGACGACCTGGAAGCACGCGCCGGACGGAAAGATTCTGAAGTCGGACGTCGCGGTGGCAAAGAATTACCTGAGCGAGGCGCACGTCAAGGAACTGAACCGGATTGTGTCCGCCTACCTCGATCTGGCGGAGAATCGGGCCGAGCGGGGCATCCTGATGAAGATGGCCGATTGGGTGGGTTTCTTGAACAGTTTCTTGGAGTTGTCGAATTATCCGATTCTGCAAGACAAGGGCAAGGTGAGCGCGCTGGAGGCCAAACTCAAAGCCGAGGGGGAATACGAGATTTACCGCAAACGGCAGGACGCGGAATACATCTCGGATTTCGACCGAGAGATCAAGCGTATCGAAGGCAAGAAGTCATGAATCTTCACGAGTTCATCGTCCGTGAATTCAACGACTTCCCGGAGACAAATCCGCGGCCTGTCCCAGAAGGAAACCAGTGAACATGGAACTCGATAGCCTCCAGAACGTTTTCGACGGCGCGTTTGCCGGCCTCAGCCAGGGGCGGGAAGCCTTTGCGCCGGAACTGACGCCGCGCGAGGTGGGCACGATCACCCGCGTTTCGACGGGCATCGCCCGGGTCTCCGGCCTGCCCGGCGTGGGGTTCGACGAGCTGGTGAAATTTCCGGGCGCTGTGTTCGGCATCGCCTTTAACGTGGACCAGGACGAAGTCGGCATCGTGCTGCTGGGCGATTACTGGCATCTGCGGGCCGGCGACGAAGTCGAACGCACGGGCCGGGTCATGGACGTGGCCGTGGGCGACGGATTGCTGGGACGCGTCATCGACCCGCTCGGCCGCCCCCTGGACGGCCACGGGCCGGTGGCCGCCAGCCAGCGTTTGCCCATCGAACGCCCCGCCGCGCCCATCATGGACCGCGCGCCCGTCACCGAACCGCTTCAGACCGGGCTGAAAGTCATCGATGCCCTGATCCCCATCGGACGCGGCCAGCGCGAATTGATTCTCGGCGACCGGCAGACGGGCAAGTCGGCTCTGGCGATCGACACCATCCTGAATCAGGGGGACAAGGATATCCTGTGCGTCTATTGCGCCATCGGGCTGCGGGCTGCCGCCGTCGCCAAGACCGTTGCCGTGTTGCGCGAGAAGGGCGCGATGGAGTACACCGTCGTGGTCGTGACCGAAGGCAACGACCCGCCGGGCCTGGCCTACATCGCCCCCTACGCCGCCACCAGCATCGGTGAGCATTTCATGGAACGCGGCCGCGACGTGCTGATCGTGTACGACGACCTGACGCATCACGCCCGCGCCTATCGCGAGCTGTCGCTCCTGCTCCGCCGTCCCCCCGGACGCGAAGCGTTCCCCGGCGACATCTTCTATATCCACTCCCGACTGCTCGAACGCGCCACCCATCTGCGTGAGGAGCACGGAGGCGGCTCGCTGACGGCGCTGCCCATCATCGAAACCGAATCGCAGAACATTTCCGCCTACATTCCGACCAATCTGATCTCGATCACAGATGGGCAGATCTACCTCTCGCCGTCGCTGTTCGAATTGGGCGTGCTGCCCGCGGTCGATGTCGGCAAATCGGTGTCGCGCGTCGGCGGCAAGGCGCAACGGGCGGCCTTCCGCGCCGTGGCGGGCGACCTCAAGCTGGCCTACGCGCAGTTCGAGGAACTCGAGACCTTTGCCCGCTTCGGCGCCCGCCTGGACGAAGATACGCGCAAGATCATCGAGCATGGACGGCGGATCCGCGCTTGCCTGAAACAGCCGGAATTCGCCCCGGTGTCCGTGCCCGCGCAAATCGCCGTGCTGCTGGCGTTGACGGCCGAACTGTTCGACCGCGTGCCGCTCGACCGGATGACCGACGCCGAACGGGCCGTGCGCCGTGCGGCGACGGAGATCCCGGCCCCGGTGCGCGAGCGATTGGAGACCGCCGACAAGTTGAGCGCAGAAGATCGCGAAACGATCATCGAACTCGCCCGCAAAACGCTCGAAGAGTTCCAGCCCGAGCCGGAATCCGAGGGCCAGCCATGAGCGCCACCACCGCCAGCCTGCGCCGCACGATCCACAGCGCCGGGGATCTGCAATCGGTCGTCCGCACCATGAAGGCCCTGGCCGCTTCGAGTATCGGCCAGTACGAGCAGTCGGTGCGCGCCTTGGGCGACTACTATGACACCGTCGAGCTTGGGTTGGCCGTCTGCTTCCGGGACATCGGTTCGGCGGCACGGATCACCGGCGAGACAGGACCGCCGGAGGCCGGTGCGATCGGTGCGGTCGTATTCGGCTCCGACCAGGGACTGGTGGGCCAATTCAACGATGTGGTGGCCGATGATGCGGCCAAGATCCTGGCGGCTCTGCCGATCCGCCCCGAGGTCTGGGCCGTCGGCGAGCGAGTTCATGCGCGTTTGGCGGACGCCGGCCTGCCGTTGCTGGGACTCTTCCACGTGCCGAACTCCGTCCAGACCATCACCCCGCTGGTCGGACAGATCCTGGTCGAAACCGAGGCGCGGCGCAGCCAGGGTCACATCACCGAACTCCACCTGTTCTACAACCGTCCCACGTCCGCGGCCGTCTATGCGCCCGTCCATCAGCGGCTGTTGCCGCTGGACGAAAACTGGCGACGCCAACTGGGCGAACGTACCTGGCCGACGAAGAATCTGCCCGAGGTTCAGGGCGACGGCGCCGGGACCTTGCGGGCGCTGGTCCGCGAATACCTGTTCGTCTCGCTCTTCCGGGCGTGCGCCGAATCCCTTGCCAGCGAGAACGCCAGCCGCCTGGCCGCGATGCAACGCGCCGACAAGAACATCGACGAATTGCTCGAGGATCTGAACAGCACGTTCCACCGTTTGCGCCAGAGTGGCATCGACGAAGAACTGTTCGACGTCATCTCCGGCTTCGAGGCGCTAACACCAACCTAGATTAGCGTTCATTAGCGTCGATCAGCGGTTTCCCCTTCTCCGGCGCGCTCGAACTCAGGCCGATGCCCGAGAAGACCGCTGATGAACGTTGGCAACGTCTACCATTTTCCGCGCGGCGGCGTATAATGAAAGGTGATGGCAGGCTTCCGGCGTAATCACACGCCGCTTGCCAACGAAATTGTCGGATGACGAAACAGAAAGCAACCCGGGTGTGCCGGGAGGCTCGCTGACGAGTAAGCCGACGTGGTGGAATACCTTTGGGGGATTTCGTCGCGTCGGCTTTTTTTGTTTTCGGCGGCGCGAGCCAGTTTGTTAGTTCCTGGCGTTTTCGAGCAGCAGCAATCGGATCAAGTTGGCCAAAACGCCGACATCAGATGGGTGGGATTATGAGTGACAAAATCAACAAGCTGTGCGACAGCGTCCATGAGAAGCTCGAAAGCCTTGAGGGCCGCATGGAGTCCCTGAAATTGAACCATGGGACTACGTGGCATTTCCTGCAAGAGAAGCTCAAGGCGTTGCGCAACAACGGTGAAGCGACAACGCAAGCCGATACAGATGCCCGAACCTGCTTGGACCGGTGGGTCAAGGAGAAAAAGGTCGAGCCGCAGGGCGAGATCGACCAATGGGTGGAGGACCACGACAGTCAGAAACTAGCCATGAGGGCTCAGCAAACGGAGGACTGTGCCGAGATTGCCCTCGAAATCGCCCTGGCGAGCATCGACGATGCCGAACGGATGATCCTGGAAGCGATCGCTGCTTGGCG